>JAGAXP010000115.1 GCA_017940955.1 Oribacterium sp. | reverse complement strand
TGAATCCCCAGGACAAAATCTACTGGAAGATGGCAAAAATCAGCTATTGCAAGAGGCTCTCTTCCAAGACGAAGCATATCTTCTACCATTTTCCGTTTCCCTTCTATTACGCCTTTTTCTATGCCTCTGTTCTCTATTGCTGTTGCATACGTACACACGTTATTGTTTTATTCATCAATGTTAATTAATATTAAAGAACTTTGATAAATAAAATATTTATTAGTCAACGAGCTTACGCTACGTTTACTCTAACCGGGTGTAACGCAACACCCTCTATCCCTTCTGCAAACGCATTAGGGAATACCTTCATTAGTATCTGATACGAGCCGTTTATATCGGCATTTATCTTAATACCATTATTACTTACAAATAATCCTCTTGAGACCCGTCTTGACTTATTGTAATTAGCTTTTACAGGTTCTTCTTTATCCAGGAAGCTTGTACCGCTTGTATAAGACTCTTCCTGCAGGATTACATTTAATCCTATGTCCTGAGCTTTGTACTGTACCATCTCTATAAACCGCTTTTGAGGTATCCCTACAAAAGACTGATTTACGTCCTTGCTGAGTTTGGAATCCTGTTTCCACTCTTTATTATGGCCGACCACAATAGTATTTGTCCCCATGGAAACCGCATACTCAATGACATATCTGCTTGCTTTATGCATATAGTCATCAATCTTGTGATTACGTTTTCTCGTTAGAGCAGCCATTCTGTTAGTAAAATCAGAATCATTCATCTTTTTGGCAACTTCACGATAATGTGAAATCATCTTGTTATAGTACTGATTCATTGATTTAAGACCTTTACCATTGATGACAACTGGTGTTTTACCAATGTTGTTTGTAATGGTTGCTAAGTTATCTACGCCAATGTCAATACTGAGATATTTTCTATTATCATCCATCGCTGTATCAGGAACATTGATGTTGTAGACAAGCTCTACAACAAAATGTCTGTAGCCTGGGATGATCCTAGCCTGTTGAAACGACTGAAAGTTCTCTAATACTACAAATCTTGGTCTTAATGCAAAGCCATTAAATGCCTTTGGAAAACAAAGTACATTACCCTTCAGCTTTACATTCTGATTTGTGAGTATCAGAAGATGCCTGCCATCCTTTGGCTTATAACTGGGGAGTTTTGGTCTTCCCAGATACTTGTCTTTATGTTTAGACCAGTCTTTAATAGCCGTAAAGAATGACTTCCAGTCCTTTTCCAATAAACGAAGGATTTGTTGAGCCGACTGAGCGGTAGGCATCTGTTTGTAATCATCAAATTCAAGATCTGCTTTTAACAGCTTATCCATATCTCCGTACCGAAGCCATTTATCATTTTTGACAAATTCGCTACGGACTAGATAGTTTGCATGATTATAGAGATTCTTTGATTTATGGGTAAAGTCACAGAACATTGAGTAGAACGGACTATTATGTTTTATCAGATGTTTCTCTACTCTCTGAGCTATCATCTTCTTCTAACCCCCCAAATAGCCACAACATTGAATATAAAAAATCTTATATATTTATAATCATTCTTTATTGTAATTAGTGACTATATCCGCTCCTACGTAACAGTGAGTAGGACATGAACCTCTCGCTTAAATTATATACCAACTACACAAAGTACAAATAGTTAAATATTTGTATAGAAACATACGTTCTGTATATGATTATATATATGCCACGAGGCCTTGTCAATATTATTAAGAACTATTGTTCTTTTTAAGTAAAAAGGGGGGTGGGGACGGTATCACTACGGTCAGAATTCGGTGCCCGATGCGACGGTCCACTGTGTTGAAAGTACATCTCATACAAGAAATCCTCCCCTGACGTACACACAAGTGTTCGTCCGGGAAGGATTTCTCTTTTCGATGTTCTTTCAAACAGCAAGCCTTGCCGCATCCAGTCACCGAATTCTTTACTTTTTTTCACCTGCCAGCAAGTCTTCCTGAATCTCCAGTATATAGTCTAATGGAAGATGGCAAAAATCAGCTATTGCAAGAGGCTATCTTCAGAGGAGAAGCATATCGGCAACCATTTTCCGCTTCCCCTCTATCAATGTATACTATGTCAACCTTTATAAGAAACATTGTTTTTTTATAAAAAAGAGGCATTGCCCTGTCTAATAACCCAGGGCAAACGACCTCTTCTAACCACTTCGTTTTTTTTATTTATGATAACCCATCCATCTTAAGATCATGGTCCAATCGTAATAGTAAACTTTTTCACATCATTCACTGTCATATTAGCTTGATTTTCCATAGCCTTCGAATAAATCTTAAAGGACTTTATCACCCCATTTTCTTGCACAACATCCTGAAGTATGATAGTCCTCATGGTCGCATCCTTATCAAATGGATGATTATCTCTATCTATAAACTGATTCGTAGCCAACTGATCCGAGTAAAAGAGTGAATTTGCATAGTTAGTGTGAACAACCTTATTCTTATTTGTATAGTAGTTGTTCTGATTTCCATAATATGTGGTTGTCGACGTACCTGCTCCACTATCATAACCAATACTCTGCAGCACATTCATAAAATCACTGTAACTGGAGATAACAAAACCATTAGATTCCAATCCCGAGTCATCCTTCAGCTGATAATAATCCGCTACTCTAACAGTATTTCCCTGAACCTTTATCCCAAGAGTATCTTTTAACTGCTGTAAGCTCCAGCCCTTGCTAAGAATTTCATTACCTATGGCTGTAAGCGTCGCTATGTCAGCAGCCATTCGATCATCATTGGACATAGCATGAAGAGTAGACAATAGCTTACCCTTATAAGGGCTCACAGCATTAATATATGAGGAATTTCCACCCCAACTCAAGGTCATTGCTCCACTTTCATCGATATTTACCACAATATAGCGCGAAGCACCGGGATTAGGAATACCACTTGCATTCAGATTTGCTGCAAATTCCGATGACTCAACAGATGATTTACCATATCCTGCTGGAATCGAATCTGTCATGACGCCCTTTTCAGAATCATAATATCTAGAATATCCGGAAGGAGAATTCTCACTATACCAGTCCGCCATAGCTGCCGCCATGGCAGAACGCATATTTGCAAGATCCGTTGCCTGCCCGCTCTTTTTCATTTGCATTGCAAAAATAGGGATACTTATCGCTACAAGTATCCCCACAATAACCACAACAATCATAAGCTCTGCAAGAGTAAAACCACATTTAGTATCATCTTTCATGGTAACACCTGCTTTCTTGAATATAGTTTAATAACCATACTTTCCATATTCTGCATCGACAAATATATATTATAAATTAAAGAACACCTGATTCGTATTAATTAAAGTTCACTCTCATACTGTAATTGGCAATGTTCCCAGAATTTGGTCCGCCTATATACTTACCTTCCTTTAATGATTTCCAATAAATATCTGCGTAGGGTTGACTAGCATATGGAAATATCGAAACCATAACAACGGCTTTGGTATAATCTTTATCCGATGCGTAAGCACCTCGTTCATTTGCCATTGTAAACGTAGTTTCACCATCTAGTTCTGTCCCTTTTCCATATGGTTTTAACCCTTTTGAAGTTGCATCCTCTCTTGTGGGATAAAACTTACCATTACTGGGATTATATACACCGGCCGCATTCTGTTCTTCTTTTGGCTTATTATTCCACCACTTAAGATAGTACTCTACACCATCAACGTTTTCCTTTGTTGTCTTTTCACAGTCTGCACCATTAATACCCATATAGTAATAATGCATCGCTGCCGCCGCTGCCTGCCTCATTACAGCTATATCATGGGCTTCTCTAGCCTTTTCAAGCTGCTTATTGATTATCGGCACAGAGATTGCAACAAGTATCCCCACGATTACGACAACAATCAGGAGCTCAGTAAGCGTAAAACCTTTTTTACAATGACATTTCATATCAGCCACCATCACATATTCTATATTCTGACAACAAAAAGGCGTAAGTCCTTTAGGTGTATAAGTTCACTATAAAACAAATATACACAGGAGACTTACACCCCTTAAACTTCCATGTGGAATACATACTGTATTAAGTAATGCTTATTTTAGCTTGACCGCCAACACAGCGAACAATAATACTAATACAGTTTAATGGCTACAGAAGAAGCTGCTCTCTTAGTCATCATACCATATGTCTCTTTAGTCTTTTCAAGCTAACAATTAGTACGGATATGGTCATAAAAAACTGCTATCAATTAGATTACTTAAACCCAATAACAACAATTCCAAAGCAAAACCATATCCGTCTTTCATAAACATACAATCTGTAAATAAAACAAAATACAATTTATATACAGAATCCTTCAATCAAGAAAATGCAATGCTTGTCGGTGTACCATCACTCTTGATAATAATCGTGCATGTTCCAGTCGCAAAATCATCATGTTCAATACTTGCACCACCAATAACAAGATTCTTGTCACCTTCTGTACCTGATTTCTGCTGTACCATAGTATATGTCGCTGTCCCAGTTACAACACCATCAGCAGCTTTTTCAACTTTATATGTCTTTGCTGCCGGACAATCAGTAGCTGCAGTATTCTCTGTTAAAACATCTGCTGTCAACTGGGCGTAAATCGCACGAATATTAGCCTCATCTGTTGCTTCACGAGCCTTCTCAAGCTGACTTGTAAAAATCGGAATAGAAATCGCTACGAGTACGCCGATGATAGCTACTACGATCAGCAACTCGGCTAATGTGAAACCTTTTTTATTTAACTTCTTGAACATACCTTTAACCTCCTGATATTCCTTCTTGATTTATAAGATCTGCCTCCCTGCAGTACCTTTTGTAACTATTTTTTTCGACCTTTGTTCCCCTTCAGAACAGGTCATACATTGTGAACATCGGCAGATAAACCGATATTACAAGGAAACCTGCAAAAATCGCCATGAGGACGAGCAACGTAGGCTCCAGCATCGTTATAGCCTGATGAATAAGCCTTTCGGTCTCACCTGCAAAGTAATCTCCGATGGTTTCCAGTGTCTTGTCAAGCTCACCTGTCTCTTCACCCACAGAACACATGTCCTTCAGGGAATCCGGAAAATAACCGCAGTCCTTTATACATTCCCCGATCTGTTTTCCTTCTTCGATCTTTCCTATCATATCCTTTACATCCATCCGCAAAAGATAATTGTCAAGGACCTTTGAAGTTACAGACACGGCGTTGTTAAGTGTAAGACCCGATGCAAGCATGGTGGACATGGTATTGGCAAACTGTGCGGAACCGTTCATGACATTGATCTTTCCGAGTACCGGCATCCTGAGCATCAGCTTCGCATGTGTGATCATTCCTTTTTCTGTTCTGGTATAGAGCTTCCATCCGATCACAAAAGCAATGATCAAAATGAACAGAAGCGCCCACCAGTCATGCAGGAAATTCGCCATACCTATCATCATCCTGGTCATCAGCGGGAGCTCACCGCCGAGACTGGAGAAAACCTCCGCCATTGTCGGTATGACCTTCACCATGATTATGATGAGTACGATGAACGCAACGCAAACAACGAAAATAGGATAAGTTAATGCGCTCCTGATCTTTTCACTGTTTTTCGCACTTCTTTCATAGTACCTGTGCATCTTGGTGAACGAGTTTTCCAATGTTCCTGATACCTCGCCTGCCCTGATAGTTTCCAGAAACGTAAGAGGAAAAGCCTCCTCATATTTTTCAAATGCGCTGGTCAGTGTCGAACCACCCAATACATCCTCAGCGGCATCTGTAAGTATTTTTCGAAGCTTTTTATCTTCCGTCTGTTTGGCTATCATGTCGATAGCCCTGCCTATGGGCATCCCGGACTGTAGTGTTATAGCGAACTGCGAACACATCAGTGCGAGGGCTCTGGTCTTGATGCGAGGACTGCCGATATCCGTGGACAGCATCTGTTTCAGCTTCGTCATGTCCGAATTCACCGGCGTAAGGCTCGTAACTATAGGACATTTTTGTTTTATCTGTCTAACGGCAGCATATTCATCCTGAGCCTGAACCACGCCTTTGGTCTCTATACCCTCTGCAGTTAAAGCCTTATATGAATATGTAGTCAAATAGCGTCACCCCGTTCCCATAGCATCATCCTAAAGATACATCGACTTTTCAATCTTCAAGTAATTCTGTCACTGTCCGGAAGGATATAAAACAAGCTGCTGCATCATCCATAATCTGTTATTTTTTATTAAAATCCAAAAGATAATGTAGAAACTTAAATATATATCTTTCCTATACAATATATCGACATAATTTACAAATATCTTAAGTAACGCGCTATCTATGTTTTAAAGTAAGTAATTTATTTTTTCAATAGCATTATACAGCAAAATTCTTCTTTTACAAATAGTTTAGCTAATTTTAATTGATTTTTTATTTATTTGGGGATTTTACATGAATAATCCGGCTTATCCGAAAAGTCTCTTTTTCACATAGTCCTGATCTACAGCCGCTTCCACAGCCGTGTCTGCGCTTATCTTTCTCTCAGCTGCAAGCTTCAAAAGACAGTTGTCCATGGTAAGAGACCCCTGATCTGCGGAGCTTAACATAAAACTCTGCATTTGATGGGTCTTTCCTTCTCTTATGAGGTTCTGAAGGGCATTGGTCATCACCATGATCTCCGCAGCCACACAACGTCCCTTTCCCTCTGCCCTTACCAGAAGCTGCTGCGAAAGAACAGCCTTCAGAGCTCCCGCCAGCTGAAGTCTGATCTGCTGCTGTTTGGAATCCGGAAATACACTGACTATTCTGTCGATGGAGCTTACGGCTCCGTTTGTATGAAGGGTCGCAAAAACAAGATGGCCGGTCTCTGCCGCAGTAAGTGCGGTTTCAATGGTCTCAAGGTCACGCATTTCTCCTATGAGTATTACATCAGGATCCTCTCTCAGGATAGCTCTTAAGCCGTTGGCATAGCTTTCGGTATCCTTTCCTATCTCACGCTGGTTGATGATACATTTATCCGAACTGTACACATACTCGATAGGATCCTCAAGGGTAATGATATGCTCGTTTCTTGTATGGTTTATCTTGTCCAGAATGGCGGCGAGAGTTGTTGATTTTCCGGAACCGTTCTCACCGGTAACAAGAATGATTCCCTTCTGGATAGTGGGAAAACTTGAAACAACTGGCGGAAGTCCCAGCACATCGAGATCCGGGATCTTATCCGACAGTATTCTGATGGCTGCCGAGATGCTGCCCTTCTGTCTGAACAGATTGATGCGCACACGTTCTGAAGCGATATTTCCACCGCAGTCGAGTTCTCCGATTTCCTTAATGGCATCAAAATTATCCCCTGCCATTTCCTTCGCGAGATGCTCGCAGTCATCCGCGGTGAGAACATTTTCGGCAAGATCCACTATGCGTCCGTCGAGTCTGCATTTGATACGAAGTCCCTCGATAAGATGAATGTCCGAAGCTCCTCTTTTTTTTGCAAGTGCAACGATATCTTCAATGTGCAGCATATCTTTTCTCCTTTATTATGAGCCTTCAGGCTTTTATATCCCTTGTATCTTCCGGTAAATCAGAATGAGTGCCAATAAATGAAGCGGATAAAAAGCATAAAAACCGTATTTAATGAACTTACCCGAAGCCGACTGCTTTCCGCTGTAGCAGAAGGTGGTCAAAAGAGCTGCAAGCAAAACACCTGTGCAGCCGGTAAAAACTTCGGCAATGCTTTCTCCGGAAAAGAAATCCACTGCCATATAAAGTATGATGCATCTGAGCCATGCGTTCCCAAGCTCCCTTTTGTCTATCCGGACGCACCTTGGTCTAGGCTCCGGATGGAAAGCCCTGATCAGTATCAATGTAAAGGGCACAGCTCTCAGATTCCAGTCGGTGTGGAGGTTCGCCGCCATAAGCAAAAGATACAGCATTCCTCTCCTGCCCTTATCTGTCACATGATACCTGACATGCACGGTCATGAGACACAGCGCAAGAGCTATGAGCATATTCAGGTATCGGATTCCAAGCATCAGAAAGGGGATCTGCGCGACAATTCCGAATGCGATAAATCTAAGGAGATATTTCTTTATATCTTTTGTGTAGTGGCAGCCCTCGATCACGCTGTAGATCATAATCGAACCCGCCATGCTCCCCACGCTCAGAAAGGCCCTGTTGAGAAATACGGCAGTCGGAAGGGACAGATGCAGGGTCTCAAGTATCTTTGTGTCTCCCTCTATACCCGGTGTCAGAATGATCAGGGCCACATGATCAAGCAGCATGGTCACAAGTGCCAGAAGTTTGATTGTTGTTTTATTCATAAGTCATTATCCGGCATCGGAGGATTCCTCTCTTCAGGTTCAGAAGCAGTCCAAACCTTTCATAAAACGTAAGCGCGTAACAGTCCGGATGCAGGCATCAGAAATCATCCAGCTCCGTAACTGTTCTCATGACCTCATCAACAGTTGTGATTCCTTCTTCCACAAGTCGGTCAGCATTCTGGAGCATGGTGACATAGCCAGTCTCCTTGGCAAGGCGCTGGAACTCCTGCTTATCTCCCCCGTTGGTGATGCACTGTCTCAGAGCGTCATTCATGACCAGAACTTCGAAATCACCTATACGTCCTCTGTAGCCGGAATTAAAGCACATATCACAGCCTCGGCCATGATAGAATTTTCTTCCGGGACGTTCCGAAAGTCCCGCCATCCTTATCTTTGTTACCGGAACCTCTTCCTCTTCCTTACAGTTCACGCAGATACGGCGCAGGAGTCTCTGTGAAATGATACCTCTTAGTCCTGCCGCGATAAGATAAGGCGCAACCCCCATATCCTTCAGACGGTCAATGGCGCTGACAGCGTCCTCTGTATGGATAGTGGTGATAACCAGGTGTCCGGTGATGGCCGCTCTCATGGCAATCTCCGCAGTCTCACTGTCTCGAATCTCACCGACGCATATGATATCCGGATCCTGACGAAGTATGGAACGAAGTCCGGAGGCAAAGGTCAGTCCAACTTTTTCATTGATCTGTACCTGGATGGCTCCGTTAATGTTGTACTCCACAGGGTCTTCAAGGCTGATCAGGTTCGTTGACTCCGAAAGCATCTCATTGACAAGAGCATACATGGTAGAGGACTTACCTGAACCAGTAGGTCCCACGATCATGATAACTCCACTGGTTAAACGAAGGAGCTTTGATATCTTCTCATCCTCTGTATCAGGTATACCGATTCCTCTTCTGTTAAGCTTTGAACCGTCTCTTCGAAGAATTCTGATAACAATGTTTTCTCCGTAAATGGTAGGAAGTGTGGACACACGAAGATCCACCCCCTGTCCTTTCACACGTACCTTGGCACGTCCGTCCTGCGGGATACGTCTTTCAATGATATCCATACGGCTCATGATCTTGATTCTCGACACTACCGGCTCCATAAGGTTACGTGGTATGGTCAGGATCTTGTGAAGTCTTCCGTCGATTCTCATACGGATGACCAGATCTCCGTCTGTAGGCTCCCAGTGGATATCCGAAGCATTTTCAATAAAGGCACGTTCGATGATGGAGTTTACAAGACGTATGGTAGGTGCAGACTCCTCACCTGCGTCAATGGCATCATCGTTTGAGCTTCGTATCTCATCATCGCTTATTCCTGCCTCAGCACGCATCTGAGCCATAGCCTGAGCAGCACCTTCATTTCCGTACAGGGTGTTTATGGTATGGTCTACCGCATTGCCGGCGGCGATCATGGGTATGATGATCTTTTTACTGGCCTTTTTTGCTTCCTCGATGGCCATGAAGTTGGTTGGATCCGCCATGGCCAGGAACAGACTGTCCTTTGAAAGAGAAACCGGAACCATCCTGTTCTGCTTTGCGAGATTTTTGGGTATATACTGAGACATCTCCGGTGCTATATCAGTCTTGGTAAGGTCAATGTAATCTATACCAAGCTGTATGCGGAGAGCATCTACCATCTGTGCCTCGGTAATGTATCCATGATCGACCAGAGTGGTTCCCAGTCGTTCATGCTCCTTTTTCTGTATAGCAAGAGCCTCATTTAATTGCTGTTCTGTAAGCAGATTTAACTCTACCAGCATATCTCCAAGTCTTTTCGTTCTCATATATCCACAGCTTTCATAAGGTGATAGTCAAGTTTTTATCTTCACTATGTATATTCGTGCATTTTATTCAATTTTATAACTTTTTTGCAAAGAAAGAGCCGGACTTTGCGCCCGGCTTCCTACACATCTAGTTTTTTTGGAACACTGCAATGATACACGAAAATTATTTTTTTAACAAGCCCTAATTCGAAAATAGTTGAAAGATTTTCTTAAGAATCATTTAATGTGAAAGTAATCGGAAACTTCACATAAATCAGGCTGTTTTTAATGCATCATCGATAAAGAACAGTAAATCCAATACACTAAAGAATTCTATCTTTTCCTCTTTTTCAACCCAGACTGCCTTGCCCTGCCAGCTGGAGTGCTGCCGCATCTCGGTAAGCACATGAAATGTCGCAAGCTTTCCCTTATCTCCGCTTACGTCACGAGGTTTTACTTCTCTCGCCATATTAACGAGTCGTTTCTTTGGATCGTCAACCACTGCTCCTCCCTCTGAAACAGGTCGACGAAGCATAAAACTCCGAGGCTTTTCGGCAGCCTCAGGAAACCCCCACTCATCATACAGATTTTCAAGCTTATTGATCATGTCCTTACTTGAATCAAACCTGACAGCAGCATCAGAATACTGAGTAAAGATACTTCCGCAGAAATCCTCCTCAGTCATGCTGTCAACAGCTATACAGACAAGATCGATGCCGTTCAGCTTCTCCATAAATATTCTTATACCCCTCTCTCCATGATACTCCGTGCCCACTCCACTATCATGAGAAATCATAATGAATAAAGCACTAAGACGTGCCAAAAACCTGCTCCGTATACACACGGCGCAGGATAATATACTTTAAACGTGATCAGCCTACATGACTTTCTTCAAGTTCATCTTCGAAAATATCATCCGGAGCATCAGCATGATCCATAGCTCCGTCCAGCATCTTGATAAGCTCAAGAGCCGATCTGAAATACTTGGTCTTGGACTTCTGTGCCCAAGTTACTTTTCCCTGCCAAGAAGAATTTTCCCTGCACTTGACATTAACGATAAAAGTTTCACTATTCATTTTGTACCCCTCTTTATCCTATACAACAAATCTGCCCAAATACATCCATATCCATCAGACAAAAAATACAGTCTGAAGCCTTCACGATATGGGGCATCCAAAAAAAAGTTCTCCACGCCCAATCTAAGCAAACTCTATAAGACGATGATATCTCTTAAGAACTTATAGTTTTGATTAAATAATATTACATTTTTGGTTATTTTTGCAATCAAATCTTATTTCAATATTGTTTTTTTTAAGATTATACAAAAATTTTATTTGATTGCTATAAGCGCACCATGAACTACAAACCGTTCAGTACCCCCGGCAGGACCTGTACAGGTGGATAATGTTACCACTTTAGGTCTGTCCGTAAAGTCTATTTCATCCTTATAACCTCTGAAACAGGAATTTCTCAGGCAGTATTTAATATAGGAATCATACTGTTTATCATCACTGACTTCGGAATAAGCATCACTTCCCACAGTAGTGTGATAGAAAGAAAAGATCTCGTATTTCATTATCTTTCCTTCTGTATATATGTAAAAATATCTATTTACCTTTGTTTCTGCGATGTCCTGAAGTTTCTTCAGCTTTCCGAACATAGAGCCGTTCTTCATATTGTGACCGTAGAGAAAAGTATTGTACCCCTTAAAGTCCTTTTCACATAGATAGTCATAGAAGATGCTTCCGGAAAAGTTATAGCTCCCTTCAAAGGTCCTGTGCAGGTAATCTTCATTATCCTTTGAATAAACCACCGGATATTTGATGCCTATTGACGGGATGTACAGGATACAAGCGAAATCAGAATTCTTAGACTTAAGCCCCTCAAAATCTATATCAAGCGTCGGGAAATAATCCAGTCTCGATAATCCCTCATCCTCTTCTTCAGATTCATCCCCGGATGAATCAGGAACCTCTTTTATATATTCAGTGTTAATGTTTTCATACTCATCTTCTGCCTGCTTGTACTGAAGATAATCCTTCAGAAAAAGATATCCGAAGAACAGAGCTGCACTGAGCGCCACAAGGGGGATTAAGTAAAATATGACAGTTCCTAATGTGATCTTTTTCTTTTCAGCCATGGTATACCTCGTCAGCATATGTTATCTAGGTATCATAACACAATTATAAAAAAAGGAGAAAGAGGAGTTAGTCTAGGCTAAACGTATTTTCCCAAAAAATACAATATCCGAAAATTATTTTATTGTACTTTATAATAAACTATATTAAAATAAACGTATTGATGAGATTGAACACTTCATCGAACACTAAGTTTTTAATTTTATATTATTTCAAGGAGGAAACACCATGTCACATTTTATCAATGACGAGTGCGTTAGCTGCGGATCATGTGCTTCTGTTTGTCCAGTAGAGGCTATTTCAGCTGGTGATTCAAAGTATGTAGTTGACGAGAATACATGCATTGATTGCGGAGCTTGCGAGGAGGCTTGTCCTACAGGCGCTATCGGACCTAAGGCTTAATAGATATTAAAAAAGTTTAGACCGCTGATACCTGAAGGTATCAGCGGTCTTTTTTTTGTAAACGTAGAATGGCAAGGTTAAAGGAGCATCCTCTGTAATATTGATATCGTATTTTTTCATCAAATATGTCCTTTTCTGAATTTTTCAAAAGCTTCTGCTGAATTTTGAACACGTCCGGATTTGTATGACTCATAGCCCTTCATGAGTTTCGTATGTATCTCATCACTGCTCATTCTCGTTGCATCTATGCTCTCTAGTGCACTAGGCAGTTTTACACTAAACGGAATACCGCCAACAAGAACAACCTGATTCAAAAACATATCTACGACTGTAGACATGGGAACCCCTAAACGATAAGCATTGTTTTTTAAATTTTGTCATATTTTTTATATCTGTTTCATGGAATATATGACAAATCAATGCTATACTTCAACCAGGAGAAAGAAAGGAGTCTCGGATATGAATAGTCGAATTGATTTTAAAAAACTAGGACATACTTTAAAAGAAGTTCGAGAAATGGAAAATATAACCCAAAGTGAAGTAGCATCATATTTAGGTGTTGACCAGAGCATGATTTCAAAGTTAGAAAAAGGAGAGCGGGCAATCAGCGCTGAGGCATTAAACAGTTTGGCAAAGCTATTTTGTTTTCCTGTTAAAGAGCTGCTTGATCCAAATGCAGTTCTTTCAAAAGGCAAGGTTGCTTTCAGGACAGACAATCTGACATTTGAAGATAATTGTGTTTTAGCTAACGTAAATGCTATCATTTTGAACCAACTCGAAATGGACGAGGTGACACATGGCCAAAATCGATAAACTTGACATATCAACCAAGGCATTAAGTTTAAGACAAACAATGGGTGAAGATTCATTTTCTCCCATCGATATTTTTGCGCTTGTTCAACGTCAAAAGGACATAACTCTTATTATGTACCCATTAGGTGAAAACATATCGGGTTACTGCCGAAAGTATGAACATACAAATATCATCGTCATTAATTCCGGTATGACCATCGGACGTCAACGTTATTCACTGGCTCATGAACTGTATCATATATATTATGATACAGATATGAGTTCTTTTGTTTGTTCAAATTTCAACAATAAATCTGTCAATGAACAAAAAGCCGATCTATTTGCATCTTACTTCCTTATGCCCCAGGATGCACTTGAAAAATTCAAGATAAAAAAGCCTGTTCAGCTAATAGATATCATTGATATGGAACAATACTATAGGATAAGCCGTAAAGCTCTGTTATATAGGCTATTAAATGATGGCATTATAACCAATGATGAATTTGAGAATTTTTCACATAATGTTAAATTATCCGCCAAGATGGCAGGTTATAACGATTCTCTTTATAACGCATCTCCGGAGAATGAGCGGTACTATGTATATGGTAAATATATAACTGATGCTGAGAATCTTTTGAATAGTGGCAAAATATCAGTCGGAAAATATGAGGAATACCTATTAACTGCTTATAGGGATGATCTTGTTTTCGGATATGAAGACGGAGGAGAAGTCGTTGACTAAAGAAACACTTTTTTTCGATACAGATTGTATTTCTGCGTTTTTATGGATAGATGATACAAGCATTGTCGCAAAGCTATACAATGGTAGAATCGCCATCCCAACTCAAGTATACACCGAACTGTCCAGTTGCTCAGGCAGAGCTTCCATCCTTAAGGAAAGAATAGATACTATGGTCCATAACGGCCAGGCTTTAATCATTGATATGGATATAGATAGTAAAGAGTATGTTGTATTTTATGAGTTAGCGTTGGATCCTCCAAAAGGCGAACTAATGATAGGAAAAGGCGAAGCAGCTTGTATTGCTCTTGCAAAAGAACGTGGCGGCATTCTTGCAAGCAATAATTTCAGAGATACAAAAAAATATATAGAAAAATATGGCTTAAAATATACAACCACCGCAGACATCATCCTTGAGGCCTACAACAAAAAGCTTTTGTCTCAGGACGAAGCCGAAAATATGTGGCAGGAAATGTTGAAAAAGCGTAGGCGGCTTGGAGCTTTGTCTTTTAAGGATTATTTGTCTAAGCACAAATAAATATAAATACCATCAAAAGAGAGGGGGCTGTCGCACTAAACTTTGGAGATTCCAAGGTTAAAGGCTCTAGTATTTACGCGCTTTTATACTAGAGCCTTTCCCTTTCGTGTGGTCTTCTCATAAATAACCTCACATTCTATATATTTTATGTACAAAGAAGATACGATACTCTAAAACAATACATAACAATTCAAATAAAATTCAAACCAATTAGATATTCAAAAAAGTATCTCAAATCTTCTTGTATCATTATACTATCATTCAAAATTATTTTCGTCAATTCATCGATTAGAGAATTAATTTTTATTTTATACTTCTAAAACCGTCTTAATAAATCAAGTATGGTAAAGAAGCTACAGGATTTCGCCTTTACTGGAGTTCTCAAATACTTTTGTACAAGCACAACGCCCGGGTGGCAACATTATAACGAAAAAAAGAGACATCACTGTGTGATGCCTCCTCATAATCAATTTACGATCTGAACCTGATAGTGAGCTCTGCTGCATTCCTAGATACTGTGTTCACGATATTATCAACATCGCTTATAGCCTCAGAAAGCTTTCGTCCGCTCTTCACCTCGGTGACAATGATATTGGAAAGGATCTCCATCAACATATTGTTTATATCATCCGGAGTGAATGAAACCTTCCCATCCTTATCCACTCTTGCCCTCATCTGGAAGGCTCTTCCCTGGGGCATGAAAGCAGGTACCGGCTGGGTACTTGGCATGCTTCCCAGCTTCTCTCTCAAAGCATCAATGATATGTCTTCCGAGAGGCGACTGGGCATCT
>JAGAXP010000114.1 GCA_017940955.1 Oribacterium sp. | reverse complement strand
CTTCGTGATTTAAAAGAACTCTACATTCAGTTTAACACCCATTATGCAGGAGATGTCCTTAATGCCGGAACCGAGCTTGATAAGCTCATTAAGCTGTACGGATCCTGCGAAGAAAAGATCTTTCGGGATTTCTCTCATACTCTTAAAAACTTTCGGGATCCTATACTTAATTCCTTTGTCATGGCTCAGAAAAATGGCCCTTGCGGTCTTTATGATTCAAGATTATCCAATGGACCTATAGAATCCCTTAACAGAAAGGTAAAGGACTTAAAACGCGCGGGCAGAGGATACAAAAACTTCGAGCATTTCAGGAACAGATTTCTCTATGCAACGAGGAACCGTCCTGTACTTAATGGAACAGATTCATCCATACAGGTACACAACTATGAAGATGATGATGAATACATTGATTAAAACAGCTTTGGAGGATAATCAGACATGGATAAAAATGAAAAGTATAGTGTTATCGAGCCCGATGACTACGATTGTTTCGAAAATTGTGGAACAATAAATAGCTTATGCTTACTGATTGATAAACTGGTAAAGAATCAGCAATACCTCGAACTTCAGTGCATAGGTCTTCGCTATGAGTTAAGTAAATATCTCAGTCCCGAGCATGGCGAATTTCTAAAAGAAGATATCCTTTCCGCTCTGGGGGATCGTTATGACGGAGAATCGGCTTATGAGCTGTATAAAAATCTACTTTACCGAGGTCATGATCCTATGGCTTCAAGGAAATGGATACGTGAGGTTGAAAAAGCAAGCCGAGGTGATGGAGAGACTTGGTTCTGATCAATAGCAGCCCCCATCTCAGACCCCACAGTCAGACCCCACAGTCAGACCCCAAAACCAGACCCCAAAGTTAAACCCCAATAAAAAGGCATGATAAAAGTAATGGAAATAACCAACCAGTATCTCGTTTAGCTTCTTAACAATATCCTTAGTTCATTTCTATATTAGTTTAAACTCAAGTTAATCATTTAGAAAATTCAGATAAATCCAGTGTTAACGAAACGTAAGTTTATAAAAATTTTTGACAGACTTTTTCATTAATAATGTGTAAGTACTATTTCCTGTGATAAATGCTTCGCTGTAACTATACAGAAAAGATATCAAAAAGTTCTTCCTTGGATATGGAATCTGCAACTAATCTAACATCAGCATTCCGGTACACTAAATAAATGCCACTTGGAACCCGTTTTCACGTATCCGTTCCAAGTATTCATAAACCGGAAGATCATTCTCGCACCCGTCCTCTAATCTGCGCCTTTTACACTCTGCAACCAGCAGCAGTGCATATTCCTTCTCTAATGATGTGGAAAAAACTCCAATATCGTCAGTATTTATACAAACACTAAGCTGTGGTTCATTAGTTTCTCCGGATAACTCATGATTGCACATGGTCCAAATTGGATGCTTATCATACCTATCTATCATAGAAATAAGATAATTTGATGTTGGATTACATTCTACCGTTATTCCTTTGTTATATACCTTGCGACGCATTTCTTTCTGCATTTTCTGTGCAAGATCCACGTACCAATCTTCTACCTTATAAGCTTCTGCTCTGCATCCGGCATATTTTACCTTACCATCATAATGGTACCTGTAATAAAGCCTGGTTGTTTCCTTGTCAAACCTTATCCTATTATCGTTACCAAGATTTCTTGTCTTAAAAAAGTCATAATGTCTTGCCGTATCCAACATCCTGTTATACTCAGCAGCATCCTTGTAACAAAATCTTTCACCAAAATACAATGATGGATGATCTCCGCGAAGCTTCCAGCTGTCATAAAACCGGCGCAGATCATTCATCAAATTTTTAGGTTCTTCCGAGTATAACTCTTCAACTAATCTCAGAGCAGTATCTCTTATTTTCTCTCTCGCATTAGAAGATATCTCAATACCCCAATCCAGGGTTCTGAAAAACAGCCAAATCATGTTATCCAGCAAATCCTGTTTTTCGATATAAATAGTTGATCCTTTCACTTTATAATAATTCGAAACGTCTAAGCCCAACACCGTTCCATGTCCGATTCTGTTATGCTTTTCAAGTTCCAAAAATTCTATAGCTTCATCCACAGCACGCAAACCATCTATAATATCGATAAAGTCTTCACCCACATGATATGTTATCCCTGGTGTAAACATATTGCTTATGGGTTTATATCCAACACCTTCTCCGTTACAAATACTTCCCATATTCCTTAAATAGCGGAATTCGGTAGCAAATGTCTCTGGTCTACAGCCTATCTCAACAGAACAGGCATCTATACCCCTTACTGCTTTACTGTACTCATCCCGGCGTTTCCAAAGCTCTGCCAATGCCCGAGCCTTTATTTCTGTATTTTTACGCAATACTTGATTTCGACATAAATGCGCATGCTTTTCCATATCTATTCTCGAATACGAAAAACGCTCCTTCGGAAAGTGCATAACAAAAAACCACTTTGAATTTTCATCACCTTCCAATGCTGTTTTTATTCCGAAGTTATATTTCCTAATCTGGCTGATATTAACAGACTTCATAGCTTTTGGCATAATACGTGCCTCCAAGCTTCTAACATTCTGTTTTTTTATTGAAGTCCCGGCAGATAGGCGCAAAGCTTCCATGTTATACTCAAGATTTTGAAAAAATACCAAATCTTTTCTGTCCTGATATAACTTAAACATCGAAAACCCGGTCAGATTATTGTTCATTATAAGCTCATTTAACAGTGAGTTTTTAATTAACAGATAAATATGGAGACATAGTCGTTCCTTGTTACTTGCCTCTCTCCTGTTAATAGCAGAGAAGCAATGATATAAAAATGACCTCTCACCAGCCAGTGTCCTACATGGATCCTTATCATCTACAGGAAAGGCTACTGTTGATATCGCATAATCAAGATTTTTATATTCACAACCTCTAACTTGAAACTTATATCCCAGTGATTGTCTTGTAATAGTTACGAGATCATTTAAATCATATAAGGATCTTGTAAATTGGAATTCTTTCAAGGCTCCATCAATGTCTACCTTATAATCCGCAACAAATCTGCGAAACAAAAGAACCCTGATATACGCAGCATACGATATTAGGCTCTCCCATGGCATTGTATTCTGTTCATATCTCGTAATATGCTTACCTGTAAGATAGAATGAGAAAAGCTTATCCTTAAAAATCATACGAATCCGCATAGGATGATTCATCAGATAAATCCACGACAACGCAAAACTCTGAGTAGATCCATTAAGATGATAATGATTCTCCGCCAGCCCTCTTTGAAGCATTTTATTTAAGTCATAATCATCCGTTTTTATAGTCGGGCTCCATATAAAACCCGTGTTTTTCCATCTACTATTATTTTCTACTATATCCCTATGAGCAGCCCAACTGCATGTGATAAGATCTTCACCTGTTCGCAAAGTCAGAGAATTCCATCCATGTATACTTGAAAGTTTGCACAGTGGCCCATTTTTCCCTTCCATAAGAATATCGTTGCCATATTTCCATAGAAGAGCAAACCAATCCCCTCCTTGCTCTTCTAAAGAATCACAAAGCTGAATATATCGTAGACGAATCTCATCGGGAGTATATATGCCACATTCCCCACTGTAAATCTCACTGTATTCACCTTCAGATATCAGATTTTGAATATTTTCACCATATCTATCATCGGTATGCAGTCTTCTGATAAGCATCGATGGTGATATGAGTCGGAACAAAATATCAATATTATCTCTGTCCTGCCGCATAATGAACCCCCGTTAACTGATCAAATTTGCTTTTTTTGCAGTTTTACTTTTGACTCTTTTATTTCAGGATCATTATGCTCGACTCCATTTGTTTGTTTCTCGGGAATATCAGTTTCTATTATTATTTCATCTGAAGGTTCCAGTTCATCCCTCAACGCCTTATAATCTTTGCAAAGGTTACTTATATCTTTCAGTCGCTTCACAAACAAGGTCCTATAAATATTCCGATCAAGAATAACCCTCTTCAAGTACCCCTCAAAAGGATCCACCTTACTTAAAACTCCAGGTGAATTTTTACATGCATTTTTTAACGCGACACAAAACTTGGAATAATATCCCTCTAGGGAAAAAATCTTCTTTTCATCTAAATCAATTTTGGTTTTTTCTTTAGTAAACTTTTCAATAGCTGTCTCGCATAAATCCTGAACATCACTATTTACCAGCAGCTCTTTTATGGCAGCATAAATATTTGTTTTATTTGCTAATTGCAGATTTGCTTGTATACTATTACTTCCTACGGTTATATCGTTAAAATCTCCTATGTCCATAGGGACAGGCACATCCGTCGAAATAATCTCTAGAGCATAATCGGGATGTATGAAAACATTTTTAAAAATATCGTAATAGTTCACCTTGGTTTGATCATCCTCTTCCATACATCGATGGTTCCATTGATTCCATCCATCCAGACTTTCCATATCATCTACATCTGGAATATCAAACTTCATAGGATTGATCTGATCATCTTCATCACTTGTAAAAACAATTCCGGCTCTGAACGTCTTATCAGATATAGGAAAACTATGCCTGATAAACCGTCCAAGTGCAGCCATTTCTTCCGGTTTATCCCAGCCATATGCAGCCCACATATTCAACTGTAATGTAAAATACATTTTAAGTGCATTGATAAACAGGTTCCCATGACGGGTACCCTCGTAATCTTTAGCAATATTTGCAAATGCCTTCCTATAATGATGGCAATAACCCTCACTGCTGTCCCCATTATTTTTGATATCCGTTTTATTATTTACATTTAACCGATAATCCTCAAGCCTTCTTACAATATCATTTTGAAACTCGCTATCCCAAGGTACAAGTTCACAAAGATCCCATATAACTCTTTCATATTCCTCTCTCAGATGACTCTGACACCAATACTCACAAAAATATCTCCTAACGCTACGAATATTCTCCACTATAATTAGACGATCCTTTTGGCCAGTCTCATCTTTTGTCCCGGGCTTTCCAGAAAAGGCTTTTGCAATGTCTTCTATATTATGCAAATCCCCCACCAATTTTAAAAAGTGAGACAGTTCTCTAAACGTACGCGGCATAAAGTAATGTCTTCCACCGTTTTTAGGAACCAGTACTATTCCTGTTCGAGAATATAGAAATGCTGATAACTGTTCCTGCACAGAATGATTGTTGACAATGCCTTCAAGAATATCATAGGGTTCCTTGCCACTATCATCAATATATGACAGCCGTACCCCGTTGCGATTTTCCAGCAACAATTCTTCTATTTTGGGAAGAAACAATCGATGACCCTCAGGAAAAGACTTCTCAAGATATTTTGATGCCATTCTATGGCACTCATGAATAAACTGTTCTCTTACCATTTCGGTCTGACTGTTTAACATGATGCTATATTGCTGCATATATTCCTGCTCAACCGCATATTCCATCTGTCTGAAATCCGCGGCCATTAGTATTATCAATTTATTGACGCACAAATAATTCCGCACATCTTCGCATACCTGATATGTCTTGCCCATTGCCAGATCAGCATCATCAATCTTTACAACTAGATATCTTTTATCTGATCCAGAATCGGAATTATCAAGATCTGCAACAAATTTTAGATACTTATCAATCAACTCTTCTATATGGTTTCGCAGATCTCCGCCATCTCCGGTACCAAACAGTATATCCAGCTCATCCTCATCAAACTCTCCGACATGACGACTTGTTCCATCCACATTGCGAACATTTCTTAAACAACGTGAAAAAAGCATTCTGATATCATCTATCTTATTGTGATCTAGTCTGCCAATTCCTAATGAAACATATCGGTCTATCCTGCTTTTAAAATCCGCATAAAGCCTAGATAAAAAAATGCCTGTTACAGATTCTCCTGATTTTAATGCAGCCGGATCAATCATATGAGGCAGTACATAAAATCTGTACATTTTCTCATCAACAATGTCCAACAACTTCTTTTGGTTATTATAATCCGCCAAAAATCTAGAAAACGTGCACAGTGCACTTGTCTTTCCCTGACCTCTGCCAGAAGAAAAAACCACAATGTTATGAACACGAGCGCCAGCATTATCTTTTTTTAATTCTTCCTCTCGACATATCTCGTGTACTATCTCTATAGCTCTTTTGTATGCGGGAACAAAAATATCTTCTGTGTCTATTTTGTTCATAGCACGAATCTGATACTCACTACCCTTGATTATCTTGATGGTTCCTGACATAACGCACATTTCCTTTTTCTATTCCTACAAATTTTCTGTAATTCGAAACGCGTATATTTGCCTCACGTTTTAATTCTCTTATCTCATTCTGATAAGCTACAGAAAAAATATCTATATCTATTGATCGTGTATACACAGAAAAATCCCAATCCGCCGGACTTTCCCCGTAAAAGTTTAGGATGTCGGTGAATCTTATCAGCTCTTCAATATTTTCTCCACAATAAAACCGGCTTTTTCTAAAGCTCTCCAGATTGTCTACGTAATCACGTCCTCGTGATCTACAAAATGAATATGATTCGATCGCTAATGGCAACAATGTTCCGAGACGAGCCGGATATATCGCCAATGATTGTTCAGCAGCCCTACAAAGCTGCATATATCCCCTCATTTCTCCATCTGTAGATATATCCAATGCCGATATCCCGATGCTACCTGCATCCATCATTTGGAGAAAGAAAGCAATCATAGTTTTGGCATCTTGATGATTAAATCTTGCACCCAAAATCTCAAAAATCTCTTCAATTTGCCTAACAAACTTTCTATTAATTGTTTCAAGTACAAACGGTCCCCCTTTTGATAAATCATTTGCCTGCTTTTCATCCAAAACACTGCCATTATATATCAGGTTTTCAAGCCATTCCTTTATTTGATCTTCACTATATTCTTCAGCATGTTTATTTAATCTGAAAAGTATGTTTCCAGGCTCAATGACTCTTTCAAGAATTTCAAAAAGGTTTTTCAAATTTCCAATAGGAGGAGAATATAACATCTCGCATAAAGCCTTAAAGGTTTCATCTTCATCATATGCTTCAGATATGTAATTTCGTGTCAGTTTTATAATCTCATCAACCTCTATCGTATCATAAAGGTCTATGTCACTATTTTGAGTATAATCAGAAAGAACGGCAAGAGACAAAACCATCGTAATCCATTCACTGCATGTCCTTAATGAGCCAATCCGCTTAGGATTCATGATATCAGAAGACAAGTACTTATACTCTCTGTCCTCAATAATTCTAGAAATTTCCTCATTTAATCTGAGTATCTCTCTTTCAGACAATGAAGGCAAAAATACATATGGAATAGCACGTAATTTATTATGACGTGTTGCCTTTATAAAACGGGTAGTAATAACCGCCACAACATCACCTGTAGAATTCATCAAAAATCCGATATCAGCATACTCTTCGATGCCTTGATAGTTAGTACGTATTAACCTATTGTTTTGTCTAACGTCAGAGGATCTAATTCGATCTAACTTTAACGATGGAATATATGAAGCATTTGCCTCTCCTGACAATGATACCAGACGAGAAACACGATCAGAAAGCATATGACAAGTCGTAACATCCACTATCTGCAAAGTACGTACGCATTTCCTATATCTTGAAAGCAACAAATTAGAATCCTGTCTTTTCGCGAATACATTAATTACTATTGCTTCTGCAAGACTCTTCTGTACATCCAGTCTATTATAAACGTTGTCGTGCGTGTCCAGGTATCGACATATCCCACTTTCCAACTCTGACAATACCGAGTTTACATTTCTTCCGTGGATCATAATATCATCGCATAGAAGAGTTAATGGAAATCTATGATTTTCAGCATATTCGATTGCAAATGTGTTTGCCAGATTTAAAAGAGCTCCATCTGTAAGATAAATGGTATTCTCTGAATCCTGCATTTCATATTTAGTATATTTTTCCATCACAAGCGAGAGTATATAGCTTCTACGCACCACATGCACTACATACTCCCATTCATGAGACAAAGTATAAATATACCATTTCTCTAGCTTTTTGATCTGATCCTGATCTTCTTCAAAAATATTTTCAATTATTTCCCGAATCGACTTGAAATCCATATATCCACATTTACTTAACTCCCTAAATCCGGATTTACAAAGATATCTGCATAAAAATACTTTACATCATACAAATCGCAAAATCTCAGTATTTATGGGAATTTTCTTGATATCGATAACTTGTTTAAAGATTCAATTAATTTTCAATATATCATATCTATGTGTTTATTACAATTAACTAACTTAATAGAAACCCCCTACCACTAGTGAAATTTATCAGTGTTCTCTCTCGCTTTTGCCATCTTCTGAAATATCTTCTTCCTCAATATCATCTTCCGCACCGATGGCATTCATAAGTGTCTCAAGTGATAGTCCTTCACCGATACAATCAATTACGGTTCTCATAATGTATCCAAGGTTGTGTTCATCATAAGGATTCCGTAATTGCTTCTCGATTATCTCTGCCCACGCAATTCCATCATCTTCAAAGGCATCATAATGGCAAATATAGTTGTCAGCCAATATCTTCAGTGCTTTTCGAATATCGCAGTTATCACGATACGAAAAAAATTGTTCAGCAAGCATATCGTCAATCTTCTGAGCAAGATCATCACGTTTCATTAAACGAAGCAGATTTTGTGCTGTATAGTTCTTTTTCAGATCAGCTCTTTCTATACACATCGCTCTCAATTGAACAATTATTATATCAAGATAGGTTATCACATCGATATCTGTACTGTGGATATCATCAATCTCCATAAAGCGCTTATATCTCCGCAGGAGAAGTTTGTAATGCATATTGAAATGTTCCATGTATTGAAGTAGAAATTCTGTTTCATTTATCATGCTCACACTCCCTTTATACCCGAAAACAAAATGTACATATTCATACAGTTACAGTATATCATACTGTCTTATTTTGTGAGTACAATTGATAACCCTTACCTTTTAGTTACTTGCTTTCTTCATCTGTATTATTCTCATGTAATCTCAGCCTACTTTAACCTCACCTTAATCTCCCTCACCCCCGCTCTAATATGTACATCGTTAATCCCAACCGCCTTAAACACCTCCCTACACACTCCCGTCACCCCACGTTCAAGTCTATACTCCCCATCAACCTGCCGCACCATCTCCACCTTCCCAAGCTCCCTCATAGCATCCGGAACCGTAAAGTAACTCTCTTCACTCCCCGTTTCCTTCACATATTCCTTCATCAGCCCATAAAGCCTATTCCTTATAATAAGAGCCACAAATTCAATCAGAATCGTCTCATGCAAGGATTCCTCAGACAATACCCTGAAACTCCTATACTCTTCTGCACCATTCAGAGCATCAAGCTTCCATCCATCATAATCCGGTTGAATATAAACCTTACTCTGTAATAATAGTTTTTCTGCAGCGCACCTATTCTTATATAGTTCCAATGCTTCTTTTGCAGTCATACTTTGTGCCGTGATGATAACAATACCGCCATCACCTGTATCACAATTTACTATCGCCTTCCCCCGATCATCTTTTTCATGTCCATACTCCACCAGGCCAATGTCTCCGTCTTCACAATCCTCATCAATCGAATCATATGAAATATAAATCTTCTGCCTGCGATCATGCTGCAGATTCCACCGGCTCAGAAACTCCACTACCTGCGACTGGCTAATGCTATTGATGAAATCGCTCACTTCAGAATCGCTGTATATCCTCATCGCTTTGGTAAACAAAGGATGATCAAATGCATAATCAGGATAATACTGATTCGCATTGTTCTCAGCGATAATGCTGTATGTTGCCAGGTCAAGGAATAGACCAGCATCTTCACCTAAGATATCGGCCAGCATATCATCCAGATGGTAATCTTCAGCTATCTTCTTTATTGCCAGATACGGTCCAACCTTTAATACACCGCTTCGCTCAGATATATTCCTGGTTTCCGGAACCTCCGCATCCGGAAAGTACTTAAGGTAGTTTGTATTGGGATACATCATGTCGCTGTCGCGGCTCTCGCACTTACCTATGGATGTCAGACTTCCAACTGTATATTTCTTCTTAGGATCATAGTGTCTATCGTATGTGTAATAAACGTAAGTTACACCATCGATGGTTTTCTTCGAAATTCCCTTCTCGTCTTTTGGTATTGGAACAAGTTCCTTTAAGAACATACCGCCTCCTTCTTCATAGCGTTATTTAACTCTCTATAATTTTACCACGGATTTGCCCCAAAATTCATAGGGCATGTAGATCCGTGGTTTTTTCAATGTTTATTTCGCGAGTTAATCATTTGGAAAATTAACATTATCTCCCGTCCTCAATTCAAATTACTCATTCAACATTCAATTGGGATTTAAGAGCGTCCTGCAATACCTGAGAAAAATTAACTCCTGCATTGATAGCTAATTCATTAAGCCACTCCGGAATAGAAAGTGTTTTTTTCACAGCTTTATTATTATTTCTTTTTTGATATTCCAATGTATCGCAAAGAACGCAATTAACAAACGAACCACTTGGCACTTCTATACTATCGGGATCTGAAGGCACCGGCACTTTTTTCTTATCTCTTTCGTAATCATAAAGTGTAAAAGCGAGAACATCCTGCGCCATATAAAGCGCATCCGCTAAATCATCACCACAAGTCACGCATCCCTTAATATCCGGGAAGTCCACTGAATATAGACCGTTTTCCTCTTTTGTAAATATTGCCGGATATACATAT
>JAGAXP010000113.1 GCA_017940955.1 Oribacterium sp. | reverse complement strand
GCGATTTCAAGATCGATATAGATCTTGTTTCCAAACTGTCTTGTGTGAAGCAGGTCGATATGTTCCACACCTGGCTGATCTTCAATGAAAGTCCGTAGATTTTCTTCAAAATCCTTATCACAGGATGTATCAAGCATTTTATCCAGAGCATCCCGGGAGATATCATAAGCTACTTTAAGAATAAACAGACAGATAACAAGGCTTGCAATAGGATCCATAATAGGAAATCCTATCATGGCCAGTCCGATTCCGATGAAAGAACCAATTGAAGACAATGCATCAGAACGATGATGCCAGGCATCTGCTTTAAATGCAGATGAATTAAGCTTCTTAGCATATATCATGGTATACCAGAACATTGCTTCTTTAACGACTATTGAAATAACTGCAGCAACAAGCGGAAGCATGGTGGGAATCACCAACTTTTCATGAGACATGATTTTTTGGATACCTGTATATCCTATACCAATACCAGTTCCTGCAAGGATGAGGCCCAAAATTAGAGATGCAACACACTCAAGCCTTTCGTGACCGTAAGGGTGATTCTCATCTTCAGGCTTCATAGACAGTCGTACTCCAAGATATGCAACAAAAGTTGCGAAAACATCTGAAAGAGAATGAACCGCATCAGAAACCATTGCACTGGAGTTTCCCATGATTCCTGCAGCCAATTTGAATCCGGCAAGTAAAACATTGCCCCAGATTCCGACTCGAGACAGCTTTTTGATGATCCTGGTTTCTTCCATAACATTACCTCCTGGTATGGTATTATCATCCATATCGAGGTAAAAAAACGCACCCCGGAACATACTACTGTCCCGCAGATGCGTTTTAGACTTCTCTGCTGTCGTTTATCGACCCGGCTACATACATTTTCCATCTTAGAAAAGTACTGCCTGCTCAGTTTGTACTGTAGATGACACTTATGTGTTTTTGCAGTGCAAGGGTTTTTAATCATGTTAGCATAACAGGAAAATATCGTCAATCCAGCCCGGGTTTCCGAATGATATCCTGTTTTACCCACCGGAATTGATTTAGAATACAGCAAAAAATATTGCTAAAATATCGTAAAAAAACAGCCTTCAAGGTCATCTGTTGCACTCTTTAACCGTTTCGATAAATGCCTGCACCTGAGGAAGTTTGAAATACTCCGGACGATACAAAAGATGTGTACGCCTGAGAAAGGCTTCCCCGGATTTAAAATTGAGCGGTTTAGCGATACCTTTAAAACCCGACAGGCAGATTTCAGGAAGAATTGACCATCCGATATTTCGCTCTACCATCTGCATAATGGAATCCACATCATTTATCTGGAGACCTGTATGTCTGCGGATCTTGTTCTCATTCATCCATCTGCTGACATCAGCCTCAAACCCGACATCTGAAGTTCTATCTATAAACGGGAAATCATTCAGGTTTTTTTCCTCTATTTTTCTTCCCATAACAAGACAAACCTTTTCTTCAAAAAGCACCACGTCACCTTCGGCCCATGGATAATCCCCACGTATGATAGCAACATTGGCCTCCCCTGAAATCAGTTCTTTATATAAGTCCGGACTTCTTCTGGCAGTGACCTGGACTTCTACTTTTGGATATTTTTCTATGTATCGTTCCAATGTTTCCGCCAGCCTGTAACGGGCATAATTCACCGCTACTCCAACCTTCAGTGTGCCTCCCATTTCACCCTCGGGATTCTCTGCAATACTTCTTATCTGTTCGAGATTGTGCTGGATCTTTCTTACATGGGGAAGTATGGACTCAGTAACCGGAGTCAGGACAACACCTTTTTTAGACCTGATAAAAAGCTGACACCCCAGCTCCTGCTCTATGCTCTGAACACGCTTTGTAAGGGCTGACTGAGTAGTGTACAGGCGCTGAGCGGTTTTAGTTATGTTATTGGTTTCTGCAAGGTCCTTCAAAATCTCAATATCTTTATCTGTCATTTGCACTTCTCCTCAACAGCTATTATACATTCCATTTAAGAATGTTTAAACAGGAATTTATTGAATTATACTCATGTATATAACCGCGATATCATTTGAAGTGTAAGGAAACATAAATTCACACCGACCGAAACGCATTTAAAGATAGAGCTTATATCTTACATGTTTTCAATCCCCCAATGAATACATCAGTTTCGATCACCAATTATAAGGAGGTATATATCATGTCATTCATCATCACATCAGCAATCATCGGAGTAGTTATCGCAGCTTATGAGAAGTCAGGTTTACGCAAGGCCTCACACATAACTCATGAAATGGTTACAGGAAGCAACACACAGGTAACTATCCTCAAGCAGCCAAGATAATATGCTATTTAACCGTCATAATGAAAAGCTGTGAAGAATGTAAGTTCATATCATTCTTCACAGCTTTTATGCACTTAGAAAATTCAGATCATTGCAGAAACATTTCTAACAGTTCAATAAAACGGATAGAACATCGGAAGAAGTATCATGCTTACCACGAAGCACACTGCGCTTACAACAAGTCCCGGTTTAATAAAGTCTTTGAATCGAACATTTCCCGGACCGATGATCATTGAGTTTGCAGGTATAGCCATAGGTGTACAAACAGCTACGCTGCTGGCAATAAATACTGCGATTACTACAGCTCGTGGATCAGCTCCCAATGCTTCTGCTATTGTCCATGCAATAGGACAGAGATGTGTGCAGGCAGCTGTATTACTCATGACCTGAGTAAGACCCCAGGTAAGTATCCAAAGTGCAGCCATAAGAACTGTAGGGCTTGAATTACCGGTAAGGCTTATAACCGTATCAGCAATCATCTTTCCGGCTCCTGTATTGTTCAAAGCATTTCCAAGGTTTTCCGTTAAATCTTATTCTTTTCAGGCTTCAGGAATCCATAGACCGCTGTGATAAACACAGCAGCGCTCAAAAGAGTTGTCATACTTCTGTTCTCGCCGGTCTTGGGAGTCCTTCTTGCTGCAAGAACTCTTACGTTCTGAGGAACATCAGCTGTAATAGGAGTATCCACTTGTGTAGTGACAAGATCAGGTGTCTCTGCTCTTTTATTGAACTCAAGTCCTCGGCCTATCACATAGCTTCCGCCACCACCTCCTGAATGACTGCCGCTTGACTTATGAGATGTAGGAGTCTCTGATTTTTTCTCTTCCTTTTGAGCCTCAGTTTCTTGCTGAGTCTCGTTAGTAGCTTCTGTTTCTGGTTGCGTTTCAGTTGATGCTTCAGTCTCCGGCTGTGTTTCCAATGGGGCTTCAGTTTCCAGCTGTGTCTCTTCGGGCGTGTCTTCCTTTACTGTTTCTTCCGGCTCTCTCTTATCCTTCATTGTAACGGTTACTACGGATTTACCGGATGATACCTTGAATTCAACCTTTTCTGCTACAAGGTAGCCGTCTGGAGCTGTAATCTCTATGAGATAATAGGTTCCGTCCGAAAGGTCCTCGATTTCGTGAGGTTCTTCCTCGGATACCCAGCTGTCGATCTCGTTTCCTTCTGAGTCTTCAACTATCAGTTCTGCACCAGGAAGTTCATCGCCGGTAGTAAAGTCTTTCTTATGGAGAACAACCTTTGTCTTCTCGGGTTCCTCTTCCGGTTCTTCTTTAGTGGGAGCATCCTTCATTACGATTGTCTGAGCTTCACCTTCGACAACAGTAAATTCAATGGATTCTGCTATTTCGTAACCGTCTGGAGCCGTAACCTCTTCAAGCACGTATTTACCGTCCTTAAGGTTCTTTATTACATGGGGCTTTTCGCCGGATGTCCAGGATTCAACTTCTTCTCCGTCCTCGTTTGTAATCTTAAGTTTAGCTCCGGGAAGTTCTTTTCCGTTTGTAATGTCTGTCTTACGGATTGAAATCTCTGATGCAGATGCAATCTCTTCTGTAAGAGGTGCATCATACATGATGACGCTTTCAGCAACCTTTCCGTCAACTACTTCAAATTCAATATCTTCAGCAAGATCATAACCTTCAGGAGCAGTTATTTCTTCAAGTGTATAGAATCCGTCCTTAAGGTTTTTCATGATGTGTGGTGTTTTCTTTGAAGTCCAGCTCTCTACTACTTCGCCATCCTCGTCATAGAGTGTAAGCTCCGCTCCGGGGAGCTCCTTACCGTTAGTAATATCCTGCTTTGAGATAGGAATTTCAGAGGATGTTGCAACCTTTTCTATCTTCTCATCGTACATCACAACTTCTTTCTTTACTTTTCCGTCTTTAACTTCGAAAGTCACGTCTTCTGTAACGCTATAATCTTCCGGTGCGATGGATTCAACAAGCTTGTATGTTCCGTCAGGAAGGTCATATACAAGATGAGGTTCCTCGTCGGAGATCCATGAATCAACTTCCTCGCCATCTTCATCGTAGAGTACAAGGAATGCGCCGCTTAGTTCTTCCTTAGTTGTTGCATCCTTCTTAGAGATCGGGATCTCGTTATGTACTTCCTCTTTTTCCTTTACAGGAAGTGTGTGCTCTACTGTAGTGGTTGAAGAAGTAAGTACGTTCTGGTGTTTTGAATCAGTTACGTAAAAGCTTAGTGATACGTCTTCGGTTGTGAATTTAATCTCTGATGGCTTAGAATCACTTGTGAAGTGGATCTGTGTACCTGTTGAGAATTCATCACTTCCGCTTACGGTAATACCTTCGCTTGTGATCTTGAGTGTGTGAACCGCATCATCGGAAGCTGTAATCGTTACTTCATTTGACATATAGGTGCTGTCATCCTGAAGTGTGAAAACTATATCCTCATCTGCATTGAATGATACATTTCCTCTTTCTGCATTATCATTCTGTATGGCGCTGAGAAGGGCATTTCTATAAGCAACCACCTTTGCTTCGGTAAAGATCTGTCCGTCAATTCCCTTTATCTCTGAAGGCTCATGTGCACCATCTGTGACAAACCTATATAAAAGGCTTGAAACAACATTAAGGGCCGCATCGCCATTCTCAAATGTTCCCTTTACTGAATCGTAGTCTACCCCGAATACTTCTTCAAAAAGCCCGGTCTGGTCGTTAGGAACACCATAGTACATGAGTTTCTTTACGTTATTGTACTGGCTCTCGGATAGTCCGCTGGATGAAAGGATGTAGCTGTTCTTATTATTAACTCGTCCTGGCATCCATCTGTCGTAGTTATAGCAGAAACATATCTCGTCATTAACGTAGAAAACAGCTTCGCCCTGATCGTAGAATGAGAATACCACATCCTTTATCATCTCATCCGGAAGATTACCACGGATGTCCTCATACTGAGCGATACTTGTGAAAGCAAATGGAGAAATGCTTGTATATCCTGAAACATCTACGCTTGAGTCCGCATACTCTGAGAACTTGATGATTCGTCCATTCTTTGAAAGGATCGAACCGTCATAGTTTGTCTGAAATGCTCCTGATGCCATAAAACTGCCAACCTTTGCGCCATAAAGGATATCGGAGCTTTCAGCAACATCAGCCGCAGCATTTGTGACATCATTTGTTAAAATGAGTGTGTCTATGCTTGTTCCTGCAAAAGTAAGAGGATATACAGTTGATACCCTGTTAAGATTAAGTGTTGCAAATTCCGCATCATCTGCACTTATTACCATTGTTGTGTAATCCGGTATGACGAAATCCTGTCTGGGATTACCGGAATAGTACTTAATGAGGGAATAGTTATTATCTGATATATAGCCATAAAGACCTTCTTGGGCTGCTACAAATGATGTATTGGTCTCAGGTACTATGATGGTACTGAGTGAATCGGCATAGGTAAAAGCTGAGCTTGTAACGCCCCATACGTTATCTCCAATGACAAGGGTACTTACATCCTTGTTTACAAGGAATGTTTTTGTTCCGTTTGGATCACCAAGGAAAATTGTCTCTCCAAGGTCGTCCGGAATAACAAGCACTCCGTCTGCGGTGTCCCCTGATGTTATGCCTGTGACATATGTGATACCGTTGTTTGTTGCTGTCTTAATACTTCCTGAGTTATCGGCAATGGCCGTGAGTCCAGTGTTTACAAGCACTGATGCAGCTGCCAGAGCCGAAACACTTTTTCTGATCTTTTTTCCGAAGCGAATCATATCGCTGTCTCCCTTCCTGTTTTATGTTATTTCTTACTGATAAATCAATTATGGAAGGGGATTTTTTGGATAAGGATGATATTTATGGATTTTGAAGTATTTCATGAAGATTTTTGAAAAAAAGATGCAGGATGTTACCGGTATGCAAATAGGAAATGGTAAAACAGAAAAAAGCAAATGGACAGTATAAGAGAGTCCATTTGCTCATAAATGAAAGCTGATATTCACATTCCGTCAGGGATAATAAAGCCTATGCGCTTCTTTTCCTGTATATGGTTAGAAGCTTTCGGAACAACGAAATCGGTTTCTACGAGTTCAAAGTACTCATAAGAGTCGGGTATCTTTGGCCCATACAACCTTGACGCATATCCCAATATTGCATTCTCGACAAGATTCCTGCAGAACCGTCCGTTTCCGTAGTCAGACTTTCCAGCTGCTGACTCACAGATTGATAGCACCGTATCCTTTGCCTTTTGGTTTATTGAAAAGCCCCTATTCTTTGCTTCAAGCTCCACTATCTGCATCAACTCATCGGCGGAGTAGTCTTTAAAGGTAACGCTGAAGGGTACCCTTGACCTCAGTCCCGGATTCCTGGCAAAAAAGCTTTCCATCTTGTCTGGGTAACCGGCAAATATCACAATTGTGTCATCACGGTTGTTCTCCATTTCTTGGACGATAGTGTTGATTGCCTCATCTCCGAACTCACCCTCCCAGTTTTCTACGAGTGAGTATGCTTCATCGATGAATAGCACCTTCCCCTTTGCCTTCCTGAAAATCTCTTTAACCTTTGAGGCTGTTTGTCCTTCATACTTGGCTACCAAATCGGCTCTGCCAACCTCAATCAGTCCATTTACTGGAAGAAGGCCGATCTCATTAAAAATGCCTGCGGCAATACGTGCTACAGTTGTTTTAGCTGTGCCGGGATTCCCTACAAATTCCATGTTCAATGCTATCGATAGGCTGTTGTTTCCGTTAGCAGCCATATCTTTCTTCATCCTGGCGAAAGCTGTAATTTTACCAATCTGCTCCTTGACATCAGAAAGACCAACCATGTTATTCAGCATATCTATATAGCTTTCAGAATTTAATGAAACAGGAGCTGTAGTAATTTCAGTCTCCGCAAGCTTTTGCTTGATCTCATACACGCACTTTTTTCCAAGGTTCCTTACATGCATAAGATCTTCATCCGTCATTTTCTGAAGTTCCTCCAAGCTGTGTATCCCTGCACGCCTAAGACAGTTTAAAGAACGGACACTTAGCTCTAGATCTTCTATAGGCGTAAAGCCGAGATGATTATCGTTACAGGATTTTTTATCCCCAATTTCATTCTCAAGAATCTGGTTTTCCGATTCGACTTCAACCTCATTATGCGCTCTAGTGGACATCATGAACTCTCTACAAATTAATGAGAAGAGGAATTGTGTCATTCCGTTCAGAAGTAACCTGTCCGAAAGGGGGGTACTTTTCGATGGTTTCTTCCGAAGGATTAACTTCTACCGCCGTCATATGAGGAAAGGCAAGGGATATAATAGTCCTCATCCTGAGAGTCATTTCCTCTGGAAGGCTGATAAGGATCATTCCCTGTCCCGACACGTTTTCCCCATCAGAACCTGCAATTAGGCGTATTACGGCATCATCCTCAAATAACATGGTGAACATTTCCGAAAAGTAGCTACCGGAAGTTGTGTCATAATAATCATCATCTGCGTATAAATAACTATCCTTCTTTCCTGGCTCGTTGGTTTCCTTTAATGGTTCCTGAATAGGTGTGAGCGAATATACTTTCCGGCCTCCCTCATATAAGTCTCTAATCTCGACGGATTTACTGCTTTCCGCTGTACCAAAGCTTTTGAAGATCCAGTCATAATCCTGTTCAGACACCTTAATCCCATGACTTGAGAAAGCACATACTGTAATATTGCCTTCAGAATCCGCTGCTATCTGTGTTCCGAGAATTTCATTTTCAGACAGCAGAGCAGCTGAATGAAGGAACCTCTCGCTTACCTTTGCTGTTTCCCTTTCACGGTTGTAATCAGCTTCACCGGAAGCTATAGAAAGCGCCGCGATATTGGCAATACCTGTAGAATCTAATTTCATATGATTTGTCATAATCCATACCTCTCTTTCTGTGTTATCGTTTATAAGAATTGTGTCGCAATATGTGCCGGACTATTCCTTGGCCCGCTCATGTCATCGCGAGGCTTCCCCGGTCGGCCGTCCGGCCATTTGCGGATGAAATTGTCAAGGTGCAAGGGTACACGACAAAAAGCCGTTGCTTTGATAATCCCCGAAAGGATAGACTCCACCCCTGGAGTATCTTTCGGTTATCATCAAAACAACGGCTTGAAAACAAACCATATTCAATTTGTGAAATTCATTCTACATCAGTAGGCTTGAATCCGCAAGAGAATTTTGGTAGCACGACATCAGGAAAAATTTTTCTGATAAGCATCTACCTTTTTTCCATCTTCCTTGATGAGTACTACGCTTCCGCAGTAAATCGAAGCTTTGGAAACAGTAGTATAAATGTAATCATCGGAGCTATTACTGGATCCGAGTCTGTATTTTATCTTAATAAGGTATAGATAAGGATATTCACCTTTTACCTCGTAGTCATAGGCAGTATTGAAATGTTCTAATCCATGAATTCTTCTTAAATGGTCTCCGACCTTAAGGTTGCAAACGATATTGTTGTGTCTGTTAATAGCTTTCGAAATAATTGTATTACTCATAAATCACATGACCTCCATCACTTTTTAAATCGATATGTTTATTGGTGCTGTATGAGTACGGCTTATCTATAGGTACTACGAACAGCAGATAGCATTCCTTTTCTTGTTGATCAAAAGATACTTTCGGGGATGAAGTTTTCAAGGTGCAGACCTTTGCGCATCAAAAAAGCCGTTAATCAGATGATTGGCGAAAAGGCTTCAAGGACAGATTCCACCTACGGAATCTCCTTGAGCTACGCTTGTCATCAGATCAACGGCTAAATTTAATATGCCAGATCCACTATTTTTTATTATGTTTTATGAGCAATTACTATACGCATAAAATGTAACCTTTAAATATTTTCATATATATAGTGTTAACAGAAGATCATCGAAATCTTTTGTATAGCCACTTACAAGATGTATTATAAATCGAGGCTAATAATAATCCTGCGATTTATTATAGAATTTAAAATATTTTCACAGACAGTATAATCATAATTGTTTTTTTGTGTCAATTATATAGTATTTCATTAAACAAACTATATAAGTATTTCACCATTGACGAAATGTGCTTTGTTTCTGGTCTAGACTACTGGAACTTATATTATTGTCTATAGCCATCTTTGGATGACTTGCAAAGAGAATGCTTATTCCATATTGATACTGATTGGGCGATGTATATCCATAATCTCCATATTTAACAGAACATGCTTGGAAAATGCTGCGTAAGTCAATATTCCTCTCCTTGAAAGCATCATTTTTGGCTAAAATTTTTATAGTAAGTGCAATAGCAAAACCTAAAAGGGTTTGATAGTCATTAAAGTAGGCCATACCGTAATCATTATAATTAACTATCTCAAAACCACTGTTATCCTCATAATCAGTTATGTATTTATTTGTTATTTTACTAGGAAACAACATTACTTTATCTGAATATGATAATCTTGATTTTCCAATATTAATAAGAAATCCTCGCTCCTTTTTATAAAAACGATAATAATTGTAATCACTAGAACCATTAATAAATAATTCTGAAATTTTATTAGCTAATTTAATAACAAAATCATGAATTAATAGTCTATCAACTACATTTTGTATATTATTCGGAAGATTTCCTAAGCTATCCTGATTTGGACGAATAATACAATCACAGGAATGTGATTTGTTATATTCATAATAAACTCTGTATTTGACATCAAGCCTATCAGCGCAAATAGATACGATTGCCTTGGCAGTTTCTTTGAAAAATGGATATGAATCAAACAAACTCTCGTTAGCATAATACACAGATTGTTCATGTCCTTCTAAAATATAACAATTCTCGCAATTCCTCGTATCTATGTTCTCAGTTTTTGTCTCGCTTTTTTTGAACAAATTATTAAAAAACATATTAATAGATCTCCATTTTTAGTATGAGAGGTTTTTTAGGAATATGACTGTTCGTCATTGATACGTGCAAATTACTTCTATCCTGTCACATATAATATAAATAATACAACGGGATTAAAAAATCAATTAAGCGTTTTGGAAAAATCGATTGTTTTCACAAAACGTTTGATCAAAAAAGCTAACTCAAACTTCTATTAACGAGTAATGTTTTATTTAATTGATAATTTTTTTGCTTCAGACCCAGTAATAAAGCGTAGCTTAATTGGGATGTTATAGTTATTTTCAATAGTATATTTAATAAATAGTGAGTATCTTTTCTCGAGGACTCTTACATAACCTTCTTCAGGTACTATTATCAATAATTCATTCTTATTTAGACCGTATAATCTTAGAGGTTTAAACCACGTATCAAACGATACCTGAAGAATATCATAGTCTTTTTTGATATCATTAAGGATCTTATTCCTATCCTTTCGTATCATATCAAAATCATTCAAGGATATATCCTCTTTTACCCTTCTGGTTTCTGTCTCATGGTTCTTTACATTGATATTATCTAGCTTTTCGCTTGCCCGCTCTTTTTTGGATTTTTCAGCCATGTGATAATACTCAGCCGCCTTTTTATAATCCTGCTCTCCGGCGCTGCCAGTATAATATAGCGAGGCCAGTTTACGCATATAGTCTGAATCACCTTCCTTTATCCCGTCTAAATAGATATTCATTAGAAGTTCTGCAATTTCCGAATGAATTGGATGTACCATGTCATCGTCATGAAGTCGTTCTGACATATGTTTCTTTATTTGGCTCTTCAGGGGTGATGGTGGGTGAAAATCACCCACAACCCCAGTATTTATGCTGATTATGTAGCTTTAGGTTTTCGGTTAGGAAGCGGGACCCTTAAATCCGAGCAAACAAGGTATACCATATCCAGCATATTTTGTATGTTTCGAAAGCCGTATGCCTTGCGAATAATCAGCTTGATCTTCTTGTTAGTTGCTTCAATACGAGCATTACTCATCCCGAGTCGGATCGCATTGAGTATATGCTGCTTGTGACGTTTGATTTTTTCATAAAGCTCCTTGAAAGCGGGTATTCTGCTATGCGATGCCCACCATAGCCAGCGTTTGAGGGTTGTCTCTGCTTCATCTACGTCTTTTATTTTAAGAATCAGTCGAAGCATTTCTTTCATACGATAGGCACGGTATAGTCGGTTGTTGTTTTCGGCAATCATCTGGACTCGAAGTTGTTGCTTCTCTGTCAGGTGTTCCGGTGCCTTTCCAAGAGCATATGCTGAGTTTTTTATTTCTTCAGCTTTCTCTTTCGCGGCCCTGATAATCGCTGTGGAAGAATCATCTTCCTTTGGGCGACCTTTGCCTCGTGGGTGCTCCTTCTTGAGCTGTTTTACATCGGCGTATGCTTCATTCCAGACCTTACGGTGGACTTCATCGAGAGCTTCCATCGCCCATTGAACGACTTGGAACTGATCAACGCATCGCTCGCAGTCAGGTGTGAATTCTCTGACACAGTCGGTGATCCACCAGGCTTCATCGCCGGTAACCACTTTGATGCTGGAAAGCTGTTCTTTTGACAGCTGTTTGTAAAACGACTCCAAAACCGTTTTTCCGTGTCCCTGAGCTGCCTAGACAACCGCGTTGGTATCGTGATTAACAATGACCGTAATGTATTTGTGCCCCTTCTTGTAGCTGGTTTCATCAATGCCTATATTTACCAGGTTATCAAGCCTGCGGGAGCGCTCCGGCTCAATGTCGTTCAAGGTGCGGTGCACGCATCTTCCAACCGTTTCCCAGTCGATCCTCATATACTCGGAAACGACACTACGGGGTAGATAAACGGCAAGCCAACCTACGGTAAGGTCAAAGTCCTTCGTAAAGCCACTGCTAGGATACGCCCAAGGGACATCAGCAACGAGAACTCCGTGCTCAGGGCATTCAATACGATGGGTGTCATAAACGACTTCTACAAGTGTTGCACCCCAGTCTAATGCCCGCCAAGAACGAGGCTGAGGATTCTTCGTGTCATAGCATTTACATCGCTTATGGCAGATTGGACAGTCGTTCTCGTGCCATATGTTGGGTCTGGCATGGATACGGATGTGATTTACTCCATCCTGATCCGAGTAGAAATCTGCACTTTCTACAAGCTAGCGGTCTTGACGTTGAGCAACTTTTTACATAATGTATTAGCAGAAACCATCTGTGGGTACTCCTTTTCGAGTTTGGTTTGGTTGCTAATACTCTAAAGGAACACAGATGGTTTTTCAATTGTAAATGTACATCAGAGGACTGGCATAGTACCCACCATCATGCCAGAAGCTTCCTAAAATTAAAGAATTTGGAAATTCTGATTATCAGAAAGGATTAGTTGCCAATGACAGAAGAAGAATTGATGTTGAAATATCGACATGCACCTGAAGAGTTTCCTGTGCTTATGGAACAGACTCACAAGATTATACGTGATAAAAAAACTATTAATGAAAGAATAAATATCAATGAGAATCTGATTCATTATATTCAAGATACTGCACTGCTGATCTCTAAAATAGATGGGAGACTAGAAGGTGGAAAACCATATGACCATATAGTGTACCTTGATAAATCAGCCAGACCGGTGTCATGGTTGATTAATATGTTCTGGGAGGAGTTTGCAAATAAACAGGGTGATAGTGTATTTCCGAGACCACCTCATTCATATATAAATATAGATCGCGCCCCTTGGTTTAGGAATGTTGGAATAAATGTCAGCGACGATGGACGGCAGAAAGAAAATGGTGAGCTAGCCACATACAAGGATTTTGTAAACAATATTCATAATCTTGATCCCAGACACCTAGCGGAAATAAGAGCTCTATACATACCGGGTGGCATAGAAAAAGAAGATGCTGACTGGATTAGTAGCCAGCCCACTATTCTTGATGGAAAGAGAATTATTATTGTGGACGAGGTATCAAGAACCGGCTCTACATTGGAGATTGCAAAACATATATTCCGGCTTGCTTTTCCAAACGCCGATGTGATAGAAGGTGCCTATTTCTGGAATCCGAGTGAACCGCTCTTGATGATGGGCTCCGAAACTGTTTTGACAAGCTTGCCGGTGTGGTATGATCCGAATACTCTTATAGGTCGTGGTATAGGCGGCACAGACCGACATTATTATAGAAATCTTTATGAGAGATATCTTGAAGATTATAAGACTAATACTAATATAAATATAAACAAATTTAGGACATATGCATTTTCTTCTTCGGTGTATAGTGCTCCTCTTTTCGATAACGATGGAAATGTTTTGAATCTAGCCAAAGAACAGCGTACACGTTCATTGTGCAAGGATCTGCTCAGACTATATGATGAATTCAAAGCTGGACATATCTTTTTTCAACCGCCATCGGAGTGGACTGACTTTGATGAATTTGAATCTATCATAGAAAACCAAGGAGTTAAGCTGCTTCCCTGGCAGGCATCCGAAGATGAAAGAGAAAGAGTCAGGAAATCGCCGCTCTTTTACCTTAACTTCTTGTCAAAACTCAAAGAAAGTTAAAAAGCTGCAATGCCTATACGAGTAATACTATATAACCTCTCTGATTTTCAAGAGGATAAGCACTTACTGCAAATGAAGAAATATGTATGATTTGATAATGATTAATTCTTTAGTCACTAATGTCATTTAAAATATGGCTCTTTAGGGGTGATTTTCACCCACCATCATCCCTGAAGAGCCAACAATAATAGGGTCATCCCATGTGGTATCAACCGCATACCACTTCCCATCTATTTTGACCTCATTCCATGCGTGATCTCCGCCTCCGGCATATCCTACGACCATTCTGTTTTCTATCTGTAAAATATTCATGAATAAACGGAATGCTTCAGCATAGCCCTCACAAAGAGATGTCCCATACAATAGAGGACCATCAGCTGTATAATCGCTAGCTATGTCAATATCATTGTTATAAGAGTATTCGTTATATGCACAGTTGGCACATAACCAGTCATGAGCTGCAACTGCTTTATCATAGTCAGACATATCAGGATCGATAATAGGAAGCAGAGCCGCTATTGCTTTTTCCGCAGATGCATAACTATAACTTTCAGCATGAGAAGTAAAGCATTCTACAGATATTAGTAACAATAAAACCATAAATGCTTTTGGCATAAGTGATGTTTTAATATGATACCTCTTTCTAAATCGCTTTATACATATGTTAAATAACGAATAGTGAATTGTATTTGTCAACTGAAAATTCAGTCAAAAGTTCATTGAAAATTCAGTCACTTTTGTTTTAAATGAGCGCCTCATTTTCTGAGACGTTAATCCATGAAATCTATCGGCAACAGCCCCTGTTTTGGAACTAAGGGAGCAG
>JAGAXP010000112.1 GCA_017940955.1 Oribacterium sp. | reverse complement strand
TTTCATGAGCTTGATGGTATGAATCCCGAAACGATAGAGGCTGATGTCAAAAATATAGTTCAGGGTATAGTGAATGATTACGGAATGGATGTAAACATTGAGGATGTAGTTGTATCCGGCAGTCGGTGCAGAGGTATGGAGGACAAGGGCGCTGACCTTGATGTGGTGCTGTATTACAGCGGTTCGGTGAGGGAAGATGAACTGTTTAATACCCTTCATCAGAGTAATATCATTATGGGAGGCGTAAACCTTGATATCAATCCCATATCTCAGGAACAGCACGGGAGCCTTTCGGAGTATCTGAGCAGTGTGGAGACATATCTGGCTGAAAAGCAGGCGGTTTTAACCTATACCGTGGCGGAGTGCGGGGAATTCCATAGTATGGGAGCCTATCATGAGGGCATTGCCACCATAGAGGAGGCAAAAGACCTATTTGATACCATGCAGAAAGATCATAATAATATGATCCCCGCTGTTGGTATCAATATACATAAGCCCGGGACTCAGACCATGGATGATCTTCAATGCGATATCCTTTACGGTAATACCATAGACCTTGATAACCTGCGGTATATCCCTGAGATATGGAATGATCAGCAGGCCATATCCAAGGTAGGACAGGTCATTGAAGCGTTTCCTGATGCGAAAATATACGGGAAACTGCCGGGATTTGAAGTGCAGGAAAGTCAAATGGCTGATATGGATGCTGTAAAACCGGTATATGTTGACGAAGCCGCAAAGCTGGCCGCGGAGATCGACCGCTTCTCCAGAGATTTTGATCCTTATGAGTATAGTGATACGGTCGATAACTGGGAGGTGCAGGTGCAGAACATCGCTGCAGATATCAGAAGCGGTAATGCCGGGGATTATAAGAAGTACCTCTCCGATGTGGTATCTGAGAGCGATAACATCGAGGATGTCCGCAAAGCGGCGGAACTTCTTGTGAAGTTGGCAGAGTATAAGCCACTTGCAAAGGTGGAGGAGCTGGAAGAGGAGAATCTGAACCAGATCGACAACTACCTCAGCAATACAGTCCCAAAGGCAGAAGAGCGCAAGGAAGCACGCAATACGGAGCGTGAGCGCATCGAAGAACAGGAGCGTATTGAGGAAGAAGAGCGGAAACGCAGGGCAAGGGGAGAACGCCCGTCACTTCGGGCACGACTGGCTGAGAAGAAGGCTATCGTGGCGGCAAACAGTGCAGTCCCCCAAAGAGAAACACAGCGACAGGTGCGAAATGAGGTTATAGCCTCGCAAAGAGATATATAATGCGTATGGGTGTGGGACTTCGGTCTCATGCCCATATTTTTATGCAATTCAATTTGCATCTGAAAAGGAACACTTTTTATTGACATATGTATATGGTTTTGTTATTATTGTACACAGAGATACTGGCAATAGATTTATGTTTTGTGTAAAAGGACTAACAGAGAGGCGAAAAATGAACAGAAAGCCATATTCTTCGGCAATAAAGAAGACTCCGTTCAAATATCCTATAGCGAAAAAGGTTGCGAAGCTGATGTTGGACGGACTGGATTATGATGAACTATACAAAAAATGCTTTGATGAAAACTATGTTGAGATAGAGTCGCTGGAGCGGAGAAGGGAAGTGACAAATGTAGTATATAACCGTCTTTGCTCGCTTGATGAATTTCTTCTAAAAGAGTTTTATGGTGCGGACGTCGCAACATCCAAGTTCATTTTAGTATATGCGATAGCAAAGACTGATACATTGTTCTTTGACTTTTTGTTTGAAAAATACAGGGATGCTCTTATGAACCCGGAGCGTCAATACTTATCAATAGACGATTTCGATAGCTTCTTTGAGAGTAAAAAGCAGGTTGACTTGATTGTAGCCAAATGGGGCGAATTCACTCTTAAGTGTCTTACCAAAGGCTACAGGAACATTTTGGTAGAATCCGGACTTGGGAGAAGAGAGAGAAAGACTATTGTTGTAGAACGTATGATGATACATCCGGCAGTAGAAGAGCATATAGAACTGATCGGAGATAAAGATTATTTGAAAGCTACTTTAGGCGGTGATTGATATGGCAGAAAGACCACTAAATGAGAGATTTATAGACCTTGAAGACAGAATGATCAGCGTAGAAGCATTGACAAGATATGGAACGGGAAACGACCTCCGCTTTTATATATTTGATTACGCTCCTGCTGATGAATTGCTCATAAGAAAAGAAGTAAAAAAGCTAAAGGATCGGAACCCCGCTATTGCTGAATTTGATCTGTATGAGATGATGCTTCAGATCATCGAAGAAGAAGGATATATGGAGGATGTCCTCCGTATGGAAAAGGATTATGAAAAGGATCTTCTTCTGCGAGAGGTTTTCCAGACATTGTTATCGGTGGAAGAAGAGGAGAATGCTTTCCTTGACAAATTCAAGGAAGGGGTTGCAGACGATGGAAACAGCATTGTCCTTATCACAGGCGTCGGAAAGGCGTTTCCGGTTGTCAGGAGCCACACGATATTGAATAACCTGCAGAGCATCTTTCGCAGGAATCCTGTTGTTATGATGTACCCCGGCAGATATGAGACAAAGGAAAAGATGACATTAAGATTGTTTGAGCGTCTTGATGATGACAACTATTACAGGGCATTCCCTCTGGTGGAAAGGAGAATTGGAAATGATTATTAGAGAACTCTTCGAAAAGGAAATTGACCGTCCCATACAGGGCGTGGTGACCATAGGAAACGAAGACGATAAGCAAAAGAAGCAGGAACTGGAAGAGTATGTCTGCACAGATGAGATAACAAAATCATTTCGCACCTTTTTCCGCAGATACCGTGAATCAATAAACAATCCGACAGAGAAAATCGGAGTATGGATCACCGGTTTCTTTGGATCCGGTAAATCGCACTTTCTCAAGATACTTGGCTATATTCTGGAAAACGAGATAGTTAATGGAGTTGAGTCTGCAAAATACTTTGATGGGAAGATAAAAGATCAGATGGTACTCGCAGACATACAGACATGTGCCAAGGCTGATAATAAGGTTGTTCTGTTTAATATTGATAGCAAGGCTAAGTCTGACTCCAAAACGAGAACGCAGGCCATCATGGATATTATGCTTCGTGCGTTTAATGAATCAGTAGGGTATTGCGGAACAAGTCCTTGGGTGGCTGATCTTGAGAGAACTCTGGATAATGAGGGGAAACTTCAGGAGTTTATTTCAAAATTTGAGGAAAGCTCCGGGCGTAATTGGGTGCAAACACGTGCGAAAGCACTCCTGAACAGGGATCATATCATTAAAGCGCTGGTGGAATCCCGAAATATGAGTGAGGAGAGCGCAAAGCAGTTCATAGAAGATCAGACGAAAAACTTCACAAATACTACGGAAGAGTTTGCGAAGATAGTAGATGCATACTGTGTGAAGAATAAAACCAGAGTTATCTTCCTTATGGATGAAGTGGGGCAGTTTATTGGAGATAATACGCAGCTTATGCTTAATCTTCAGACCTGTGTGGAAGATCTTGGGAAATTCTGCCGTGGCCAGGCTTGGGTTGTTGTTACATCTCAGCAGGAATTGAAGGCAATGATAGACAGCACCAAGGATAAGCAGCAGGACTTCTCAAAAATTCAGGGGCGTTTCGATACAAGACTGCTTCTCAGCGGAGCTAACGCAGACGAAGTAATTAAGAAACGTATTCTTGAGAAGAAAGAAATTGCCGAGACTCCGTTGCGTGCCCTTTATGATGCCAACAGCAATAAACTGTCTCAATTGATTCTCTTCCAAGCAAAGCCTACCTGGTCAGGATATAAGGATGCAGAGGATTTTAAGAATGTATATCCTTTTGTCTCTTATCAGTTTGAACTCTTACAGAAAGTATTTGAAGCTATACGTGAGCATGGAATGAGTGAGGGGCGTCATCTCTCCCAGAACGAGAGATCTCTTCTTTCGGCTTTCCAGAATTCAGCTAAAGACGCTGCCGATCTTGAGTCGGGGATTTTGGTGCCTTTTGACAGCTTCTATTCCACTATTGAGGAATTCATTGATTATGACATAAAGACGGTTTTCTCAAATGCTGAGAAAAGGACGAGCCTTGATCCGTTTGCTATTCGAGTGTTGCGAGTTCTCTTTATGATAAAGCATGTTAAAGAGATGCCGGCAACCATAGACAGGCTTGCTACGCTCATGGTCGATAATATCGGAGCCGAGAAAGCTACACTTAAAAACAAAATCTTAGAAGCCCTTCAGCAGCTTGAAGAAGAAACACTTATTCAGAAAAACGGTGAAGAGTACGACTTCCTTACAAATGCTGAGCAAGATGTGAACAAGCAGATCAATAATTCGGCATACAATGAGGGCGAAGTACAGCGTACTATTTTTGACATAATTTATGACAGAATTCTTGAAAGTAACAAATATAGATATGAAGGCCGTTATGATTTTGGACTAAATCGTTATGTGGACTCTGAGATAAAAGGATCCTTCAGCCAGGATAGTATCACGATTAAGGTTTTAACACAGTTTTCAAGTGAGAGATCGGAAACGGACTTCCAGGCAGAATCTGTCCGTACAAACTCCATAGTAGTTGATCTGACAGAGGGGACTTATATAGATGAACTCATCCGTGCAAATAAGATAAGCACTTTCAAGAGAAATAACAGTGCATCTATGTCAGCTTCTCTTACAGAGATTATGAGTAAAAAGTCGGCTGAAATGTCAGACCGTATTAAGAGGGCAGAGGATATTATACGTACTGTACTGCGCACTGCGCCTATTTATCTTTCCGGAACGAAACTGGATGTCAAACAGAAAGATGGCAAAGACCGCCTTCAGGACGCTTTAAAGGAAATGGTAAAGCATGATTACTTTAAGCTTGGTCTTGTTTCGTATTTTTATCCGGATCAGCGAAGCATACTCACTATGCTGAATGATAACAATATGGAAGTGACTGGTGATGATATATCAGGTCATTCCAATAGCAGCGCATATGATGAAATCTGTGCAAAGATCAAGGATGATATTGGAATCCACAGAACTGTAACGGTAAAGAGTCTTTTGGATAATTTCTCAAAGAAACCATATGGCTGGCGTGAATTAGATATACAAGGGATGATTGGTGTCCTGTGGAAACATCATAAGATTCAGATACTTATCCATGATAATGAAGTGGATGAGAACAACACTTCCTTTAAGAATGATCTTGTACGCAAGAATAATACGGACACCATGGTTATTCGGTTACAGGAGAAGATTGATGAGCAGATACTTTATTCCGTAAAGCGGATTATGTCGGATACATATTCTGAAAACCTTCCGTTAGAGGAGTCAAAGCTGAAGGATGGCGTTGTGACATTTTTTGGCAGAAAGAAAGACTTCCTGAGTGGATTGAAGCAGAAATATGGTTCTGATTATGCTGGTTGTAGCGTTGCGGCTGATGTATTTAAGGATTTTGATGCTATTATACACGCCTCTGATACATTATCCATTTTCCAGGAGATTATTAACAGAAAGGATAGCCTCGAAAGCAAAGCGGAGACCCTCGAACAGTTGGAGGCATTCTACAAAGAGGGTAGTAACCAGCAGAAGAATTATCAGGATGCAAAGGATATTTGCAACTGGTATTCACAGAACAGCACACTACAGGACTTGTCAAAGCTGGATGATGTTGTAAGCAGGATGAAAGAGATTATTTCTCTTGATATGCCGTTTACACGAATGAATGAGCTCGCAAATCTTGTATTTCAGGCGAGTTCAGCAAAGGATGAAATACTGAAGGATAAGCTTGAAGCAACAAGAAAGAGGATAGAAACGGATAGAGATACTGTTGCCCGTGAGTTGTCGGATGCGATGGCTGCTGATATTACGGATGATCAAAAGAGCCGTATTCAGGAAAAAGCGGACAGCGTATCTGGTCAGTACGATGATTGGCTGAGTGCATTATCGAGCCAGACAGCAAATATGGATTCTTATGTTACAGCCAGTGCAAACAATCTGTCCGGATTCAAGCAGTTCATATCTTCGGTTATGAACGAGGGTAATGATAGACCGGTGAGGGCTAAGCGGGTTCGTATTATTGACTATGTGCCTACGGTAAATAAGAAGATTACATCTGCACAGGATGTGGATAAGGTACTGGATGCAATTCGCGAAAAGCTTTTGGCGGAACTTGAGAACAATGATGAGATAGACCTCGGGTAAGGAGTATTTGAGATGGATAAAGGAATCTTACAACGATATTCCACATGGGCAAAGGAAAACCTTGAAAACCAGATAGAGGTTTCATTAAAGGCTCTTGGGATAAACGATGACAATGATATAAAAAAAGCAAAGCAGGTTGGTGATGTTACCACTATAGAGGGTGATCCGACATCGTATCCTGCTGATCTTTATGGTAAGAGACTGAATATCATCGACCTTGTGACCAGGAATGGATACAGGAATGTCATCGAGGAATTCGCATATACATGGTTTAACAGGTTTATTGCGCTTAAATTTATGGAGGTTCATGGTTTTCTGCCGCATGGTTTTCGGGTGCTTTCCGATCCGGCAGGAGGCATTGAGCCGGAAATTATGAAAAATCTGAATCTTGTGAGAGATGATCTTCGCCTTGATATGAGCCTGTGTACGGAATACAAGCAACAGGGGAAAATAGAAGAACTGTTCCGTCATGTGCTCATATGTCAGTGTAATGTACTGGCCAAGGTTCTGCCTATGTTATTCAGTTCTGATATGGGATACCTTGAGCTGCTTCTGCCAAAGAATTTGTTAAAGGGTGAGACTGTTGTTACAAAACTCAATGAGATTCCGGAAGATGCCTTTATGGATGATGTTGAAATCATTGGGTGGATGTACCAGTTCTATATTTCTTCTAAGAAAGACGCTGTATATGCATCTAAGAAGACTATCACAAAAGATACGCTTCCTGCGGTTACACAGCTTTTTACACCTGATTGGATTGTTCGTTATATGGCTCAGAATTCAGTGGGAAGGCTTTGGCTTGAAAGTTACCCGGATTCTTCGCTCCGTTCTGAAATGAAATACTATGTGGAGGATGCCGAGCAGACAGAAGAAGTTCATAAGAAGATAGATGAGATTAAATATAAGAATGTTAATCCGGAAGAGATAAGAATCATAGAACCATGCTGCGGTTCCGGCCATATCCTGGTATATGTTTTTGATCTGCTTTACAAGATGTATGAAGAGAGAGGGTATCAGACAAGAGAGATCCCTACGCTTATTCTGAAGAATAACCTTACCGGCTTAGATGTAGATAAGCGTGCGGCGCAGCTTGCATCATTTTCTCTGATAATGAAGGCAAGAAGTGTTAACAACAGATTTTTCAACGATCAGTATTATGTGACACCACATGTTTATGAACTGAAAGATTCAAAGATCCTAAAGCAGATGGGGTACAAGAAACATCTGAAAGATTTGAAGCTGCTTTCGGATGAAGAAATATCGCTGGTTGACTACATTGTAGATACATTTGAAAACGGGAAGACCATAGGATCTCTTTTAAAAGTGAAGGCAATTGACTTCACGTGTTTAGACAATGCTTTAAATAAAGTGAAAAATACGGTTTCATCCTTATTCAATGTCGATTTCCTTAGTGTCGGTATAAAAAGGTTGGAAGAATTATCAAACTTAGCAAAAGTTTTATCTGAAAAATATGATGTGATGATTACTAATCCGCCATACAGACCAATCTCTTCCATGGAGGAAACGGTAAGCGAATATGCTGCTCAAAAATATCCCAATAGTAAGGCAGATATGTTTGCAATGTTCATGGAGACGGATTTTACTAAGAATAATGGGTTTATATCAATGGTAAACATGCATAGTTGGATGTTTATTTCTACCTATGAGAATCTTAGGAATGAGATTTATGCTAATAAAGTAGTTGTCTCAATGGCACATCTGGGTGCAAGAGGCTTTGATGCTATACCTGGAGAAGTTGTGCAAACAACAGCGTTTACAATTAGAAATATGAGTGTTCCTAATTACTACGGAAAGTATTGTCGATTAGTAAAAGGCAATAATGAAAGTGAAAAGGAAAAGATGTTTTTAAACGGGGACAATCAGTATATAGCATCGTTTGAAAATTATGAGAGCATCACGGGGAAGCCATTTGCATATTGGGCAAGCGGAAAAATGCTTGAGGCTTTTTCAACAGGAAAGCCTATAGGAGAAATGGGTACTGCAAGAAATGGTATGAAAACAGGTGACAACGCCACATTTGTTCGCATGTGGTGGGAACCGTTATTTGAGAAGGAAAACTTTGACGCAAATAGTGATAAGGAAGCTATTTCATCTGGTGCAAAGTGGTTCCCGTATAATAAAGGCGGTGAATTTAGAAAGTGGTATGGAAATAATGATTGTGTCGTAAACTGGCAGAATGGCGGAGCGATAGTTATAGGAAGAGCCAAGAGTGATAAACGACACGTTCAAGATTATCCGGATTCTATGAAGTTTAAGCCGGCAGTTACATGGTCGCTAATATCTACTAATGATCCTTCGTTTAGATACAAAAGCCATCATATTTCGGATATAGCTGGAATGTCGGTGTATACGGATGAAGAAAATGTAATAAGAATTATGGGGCTGTTGAATTCAAAAGTTGCAAAGGAAGTATTGCAGTTTGTGGCTCCAACCATCAATTTTCAAGCAGGAGATATAGCGAGGGTTCCGGTAACTGCTATTCCGGAAACAGAAAAAGCGATTGTAAAGAATGCAATAAACTTGTCAAAAGCGGACTGGGATGCTTTTGAGGTTTCTTGGGATTTTCAAATGCATCCTTTCCTGCAAATAGATAAGGCGTACGCCATAGATGGAGGGGCTTTAGCAGTAAAGAATGTTGCAAATTACTACGGCGAAGAACCAGAGGTAAAAGGGTCAGTAGAGGCCTGCTATATGCTTTGGGCTGATGAATGCAGAAAACGATTTGATCAACTGAAAGCAAATGAAGAAGAACTCAACCGCATATTTATTGACATATATGGATTGCAGGATGAACTAACTCCGGAGGTAGAAGATAAGGATGTTACGGTTCGCCTTGCTGATAAGGAGCGTGATGTGAGGTCACTGATTTCATATCTTGTCGGTATTGCCATGGGAAGATATTCACTCGATGTTCCGGGAATTGCATATGCAGGAGGGGAATGGGATTCTTCCAGGTATGTATCCTATCAGCCGGATGATGATGGAATTATACCAATCTACACAGGAATTGGTATGGAAGATGGGCTGACAACTATGCTGATTGATCTGATCAAGCGTATTTTTGGAGAAGATACATACAGAGCGAATATTGATTTCATAGCAGAAGCTCTTGGAAAGAACAACAATGAGTCTTCGGAGGAAACTCTGAATCGGTATCTCAATGATGGATTCTATGCAGATCATTTGAAGATATATCAGAAGAGACCTATTTACTGGTTGTTTACGAGCGGTAAGAAAGCAGGCTTTAAGTGTCTTATATATATGCACAGATATAACGCTGATACCCTCGCGCGAATTAACGGAAAGTATTTCTTGCCAGAGTCTACTCGTAAGAAGAATGAGCTTGATGAGCTGAATGGAAAGATTGCTCATTCAGAGGGCAGGGAGAAGATACGTTATGAAAAAGAACGTCAGAACCTTGCAGCTGCATATAATGAGGCTGTTGAGTATGGGCAGATACTTGATCATATGGCAAACCAGTATATTTCCATTGATCTGGATGATGGCGTGAAAGAAAATTATGCTAAATTCCAGGGAATCGAGTTGGTTACAGATGGCGGAAGTAAAGTAAAGAAAGACCTTCTTTCGCCCTTGAAGTGAGGTAAGACATGGCAAGCATTGATTATCAGGAAGCCAGAAAAGAAATAATAAAACTGTTCGGGAAAGATGATGCCAGTGGAAGGAAAATAATATTCTGGTATGATCCCCCGGCTAACTTTAAGGAAGATATCGAGAACGACAATTATGATTGTTGCCGCGTTTTGGTGTGCAACAAAAACGAGTTTGCCATCAAGAAAACTATTGAACATGACGATCAGGAAACGAATTTTTTGATATATGTGCCTGCGGAGAAGCCTTTAGATAATGAAAACTGGCTGTTGGATATTCTGATGTATAGTGAAGAATACTATGCCGATACGGTAGCACTTACTATGCGACGCATGGATCTTACAAACACAGATCTCAGAAGAGTTATTGAGTGGCATTCAAAGTTCTTTGATGCAGAGGGTAGAACCAAGAAGCTTTCAAACTATGTGAATGTAAATGACGATATGAAACCGTCAGATCTGCGAATGGCGATGATGAGCGTGCTCGTAAAGGCGTCATCAAGATCCATAGAGAGCGTTCTTGCTGAACTTGTATTTGATAATGATGATGCTTCAAAATATGCTGATCTTAAGAAATTTGGATTTGAAGAGTATCTCTGGGATGAAATATGTAGATATTACAACTATGAGGGTGACCAGAAGATAAACACTCTTATCAGGCGGTTTATGTTTACGGCACTGCTTGAACAGAAGGCAGAATTTGAGGAGCTTCCATCGTTCTATGACCAGTATAAGATACAGGGACCGGGGCAGATGGATGCAAAGTTCTTTGTGGATAAAATTAAAGCCGATAAAAGGTATGAGGCTCTTCAGGAGAAAATGGCTGCTGATTTGAAAATCGAAGGTCTGCTTGTATCGAGGGATATAACCTGCGTACAGACCGCAGATATCTTTGAATGTATTGATGTAGATATTATTAAGAAGATTTCTGCAAGTCTCGTCAATGGAAGTCTTGATTATAATACTTTTGAGCGTGTTATTTCGGATAGGCTAAATTCGATGTGGTATGAAAAGCATCAGGCGGAGTATTCCGTGCTTGGTTCTGCGATGGCGTTCTTTAGAAAACTGGATGTGCCGGTATCTGTAGGTCTTCTTGCTACGGAATATGTTCAAAAATATGCGGAGTCTGATTATCTTGTTGATACATATTACCGCCGGATATGTGCAAATTACAATAAGATCGAGAATCCGATATCTGAGCTTGAAGAACTCATGGGAATGATAGAAGGAACATATCAGACTAAGTTCCTTGATCCGCTTGGAAAAGCATTTAGTGATGCTCTTAAGGAACAGGGAAATTGGGAATTCCCCGGCATTAAGATGTCTCGTAACTTCTATCAGGAAGTGCAGAATAAGAACTATAAGAAGTGCTTCGTAATTATTTCCGATGGATTCCGTTATGAAATAGGGCACGAGTTGTATGAAAAACTCAAGATTGATAGTGTGCTGAATGGCAACGAAGAAATCAATTACGCAATTTCTCCCATACCTTCAGAAACGAGATTTGGAATGGCATCACTGTTACCACATAGGATAATGGAATATGCAAATAGGCTCGTAATGGTCGATTCTATGTCAACAGTGGACACACTTGCAAGGGATGCAGTCTTAAAGAGTAAGAAGTCTTCTTATGCCGCCATTCAGTACAAGGATATCAATAAGATGTCCAGGAATGAGCTTCGCTCCTATATGGCCGACAAGTCACTGGTATATATTTATCACAATGTAATGGATAAAACCGGAGAGCATGATGAGAGCAAGGTCTTTGATGTAGCGACTACGGCGGTGGATGAGATTCTGACTCTAATCAGAAAATTATATAACAATTTACAGATTTCCAATTTTTATGTGACCGCAGACCACGGATTCTTATATAGGAGAAATGAGGTCGAAGAATCGCAGAAATATGGAAATATTGTATCTTTGCATGAACCGGACACATCAAAACGATATATTGTGACGGATAACAACATTGAAATACCATACACATTGGAATTCACACTGGATACTGTGTCAAATGGCGAGTATAAGGTTATTGCTCCGTATGGATATGATCTGTTTAAGACGCAGGGTGGTGGATTACAGTATGTTCACGGGGGAACATCGCTTCAGGAGATAATTGTCCCTATTGTTCATATCGGCGAGTTACGTGCCGCAAGCAATAAGGAAGCCGTTTCACCTGTAGGGGTAAGGCTTAAGAGTATTACAAGAAAGATTACCAACAGGAGCTTCACGCTGGAATTTGAGCAATACGAAAAAGTTGAAGAGCGTAAGCAGGCGATTACATGTGAGACATATCTGGTTGATGAGGATGGTAATAAGGTGTCCGGTGATTATCGTTTTGTTGCAGCTTCGGATAGCGAAGATGTGGATTCAAGAAGCACGAAGATCCGCTTTAATCTTATGAACATTGAGTTTGACAGGAGTAAGCGTTACTTTCTGATTTTGAAAAATATCGAAAAACCGGACGAATACATAGAGCGGGAGCAGTTTACGATAGATATCTTGAATTTCAAGATGTTCTGAGGAGGCGTTCATGGATCAATTAGACAAAAAGGTATTTGAAGTTTTTTCGGGAAGGGTAGTTCCCAAGGGCGCAACAAAAAAGATTAAGGACAGCGCAAATGTTCCTACATATGTTTTGGAGTATTTGCTTGGAAATTATTGCACCTCGGATGACGAGAGTGAAGTTGAAGCAGGAATAGAACAGGTTAAGAGAATTCTTGCTGATAATTATGTGCGCCCGGATGAGGCAGAGCAGATAAAAGCTCGCATAAAGGAGGACGGAAATCATACTGTTATAGATAAGGTTAGTGTAAAACTGAACGAAAGAACAGATCAGTATGAGGCTGACTTCCTGTTCTTAGGCATAAAAGGGATATATGTTCATCCAAAATATGTTCGCTCCTATGAAAAGCTTCTTGCAGGTGGTATCTGGTGCATAGTAGATCTGACATATTTTTATAATGAAGACGAAAAAAAGAACAGCCCATTTGTGATAGGCGAGATCACACCTATTCAGATGCCCAATCTGGATAAGAATGAAATCATCGAGGCGAGAAGTCAGTTTACCAAAGAAGAGTGGATAGACCTGCTTCTGCGCTCCTGTGGCATGGAACCGACACAGTTTGAATATCGTGTGAAATGGCATCTGCTCACAAGGCTGGTTCCGCTGGTTGAAAACAATGTAAATATCTGCGAACTGGGACCGAGGGGAACTGGTAAATCACATATCTATAAAGAATTATCACCAAACTCCATTCTGATATCAGGAGGACAGACTACCGTTGCCAATTTGTTTTATAACATGGGTAGGCGACAGGTTGGTCTTGTCGGATTATGGGATTGCGTTGCCTTTGATGAGGTAGCCGGGATCAGCTTCAAAGATAAAGATGGCGTGCAGATCATGAAAGACTATATGGCATCAGGCTCTTTCGCAAGGGGTAAAGATGCTATACAGGCGAACGCTTCAATGGTATTTGTCGGAAATGTTAATCAGAGTGTGGACTATCTGCTTAAGACGTCACATCTGTTTGAGCCTTTTCCGGATGCGATGATTGACAGCGCATTCTTTGACAGGATGCATTGTTATATTCCGGGATGGGAGATTCCCAAAATGAGACCGGAGTTCTTTACAGACAACTACGGATTTATTTCAGACTATCTTGCAGAGTTCATGCGGGAGATGAGAAAGGTTCCGGAGACGGATTCCTTTGATAAGTTCTTCAAGCTTGGAAGATGTCTGAATCAGAGAGATACCATTGCTGTCAGAAAGATGGTGTCCGGACTTACAAAACTCCTGTATCCTGATGAGAAGTATACAGAGGAGGATATGGAGGAGATTCTAAAATATGCCATCGAAGGCCGTAGGAGAGTAAAGGAGCAGCTCAAAAAAATAGGTGGCATGGAGTTTTATGATGTCCAGTTCACTTATATCAGAAACTCTAATATGGAGGAGGTATCTGTCCCCGTTTTGGAACAGGGCGGCGGTACACTGATACCAGAGGGAATTGGGAAGCCTGGTCATGTATATACAGTAGCTAACGGCACAAATGGCATGATGGGACTCTTTAAGTTTGAAAGCACCATGACAAATGGCGGCGGTAAGTTCGATGTTACCGGTATGCAGAGTGCCAAGGAAACGAAAGAGTCGGTTAAGACTGCACAGAACTACTTTAAGGCGAATGCGAAGCAGATCAGCGCATCTATATCGACCGAGAACAAGGACTATCTGATGCATATTCAGGATTGCCAGGGAGTTGGTTTGGACAGCAATATCTCCCTTCCTGCTCTTGTGGCGTATTGTAGCGTTGCACTTGATAAGCCTGTTCTCCCGCAGTTATGCGTGCTTGGATCAATGAGTATAGGCGGAACAATCAACAGAGTTGAAGAACTGGCATCTACCTTACAGGTTGCCTTTGACGCAGGTGCAAAGCGGATATTGATACCTATGAGTAGTGCAGGAGATATTCCGACCGTACCAGCGGAGTTGTTTGCTAAGTTTCAGATTTCATTTTATAGCAGTCCAGAGGATGCGGTGATTAAAGCCTTGGGCATAGAGTAGGAAGGAGTAAGTTACATGGATCTACAAAAAGAGTTTATTGAGTTTCATGACAATATAAAACTTGAAGATGAGAATGAAACACTACGTGGAAAACGGGATATCCTACTAAACAAGTTAAAAAAGAATATTTCAGATGAAGCGGCTTCATATACTCATTTCAATCAGGGAAGTTATGCAATGGGAACAGGAGTCAAGCCGGAAGACGGGGACTATGACATTGATGTTGGCTTGAAATTTGACATAGACAAGGAAGATTATCCAGATCCTGTCAAGGTGAAGAAGTGGGTTCGTGATGCACTTGAGGGTCACACAAGGAGCGTAAAAATCAGACGTTCATGTGTTACCGTTACTTATCAGGAAGATGGGGAAGATGCATATCATGTCGATTTTGCGCTTTATGCATCGGATAATCCTGATGGGAAAATGTATCTTGCCAAAGGAAAAGAAAACTCCGATAGTGACAAGCGCATTTGGGAGGTATCATGCCCACAGGAACTTATTTCAGAGATAAAGAATAAGTTTTCTGATAGCAAGGATACGGCACAGTTCAGAAGGTGTATCAGATATTTAAAGAAATGGAAAAATCATAAGTTTTCTGCCAATGGAAATGAAGCACCGACTGGCATAGCGCTGACCATTCTTGCGTATAACTATTTTGTGGCGTATAAAACTGTTGATTATCTTACAAATACTTCTGAATATAACGATTTTTTTGCATTGAAGAGTATGGTGGAAAATATTAAAAATGCTTTTACTCTCAAATATGATTCCGAGAGTGGGGAATTTCTGCACTCAATTGAATTAAAACTAATTGTAGAACCTTGGAATGACTTGTTTGAAAAGATGACTGCAAAGCAAATGGATGATTTCTACAATAAGATAGATACCATGGAACATACATTGGAGGAGGTTGACAAGGAGGAGAAGCGCAACAAGGCTTGCGAAAAGTTACAAAGCATATTCGGAGAGGATTTCCCTATAAAATATGACCGTAGCTTAGTCGGAACATCTGAGTCGGCATAGTATGGAATTAAATGGATTTATAAAGATTTTAAATCATGACAGAAACGTTTCATTTATTGAAAAAGAATCTGTGAGAACTGAATATGTTGCAGAGTATACTGATGAAGTTTCGGGGATGACTGTGTGTTTCTCGAAATACTATCCGTTAAACTTACCAGATTTTTATGTCCCGGTGACGGATGAAGTAAGACCACATATAGAAAGCAATGGAAAGATATGCCTTTTTGACGCTTCTTCAATATTGATAGATGAAAATCATCCAGAGGAATTATTGCTTGACTGTTATGATCAGGCAATTAGCGTCTTAACGATAGCTCGAGATACAGAATTATATAAGGCAGAAATACTCAGGGAGGCCGATGCATACTGGCTACGAGTATCAAATGAGACCATAACATCGACTGTAGATATAAGGAAAGCAACATATTTAAACCTGAAAATGCTTTATTATTCTGGAACACTTGCGTTTTATGTTGCTGATACAGAGGAAAAGACAAGACATCTGGGGGAGACATTTGCAAGAAATAAGGAAAAAGAGTCACATTTTAATGACTGCACGATTATCCGATTGAAAAAAGGAAGTCCGCTTATTCAGATAAAGAAGAGATATGGATGGAATGAGCTGCGGCAATACATTAGAAGAAACACAGATAATGGTGTAAGAAGAAGATTTAAGAAACATACTGATGTTAAGAAAAAAGCTGTAATAGAGGCAATAATACTTGTCTTGCCCTCTGATTTTGGAGAAATTGCCTTCGGATTTTTGGTAATGGGAAGTTCAAGCAGATGGGTCCCCATGAGCATGATGATGGGACTAAAATGCACTCCTTTATATGTAAGAAGGATGGATTATAACTATTTGATAAACAGGTCAGGAGCTATGGGTGAGTTGGGCGATAAGCAGGTTTTACTATTGGGATGCGGATCAGTAGGAAGTTATATAGCGGAAAACCTCTGTAAAATGGGGGTTAGACAGTTGGATATTTTGGATAAGGACTTTTTTAGCGAGGAAAACTTATATCGACACTATTTGGGAATGAGTGATCTTGCTAATAGGGTGCATAGTAATAAAGCCCAGTTAATGAAGAGCCGTCTTGAATCCGAGTTTTTTGACATAGATATAGATTCGCTTGACTTTAAGGAGCGTACAGTCGAAGCATATTTGCAGGAATATGAAAAGTTAAACAACTATGACTTGATTATTTCCGCATTAGGGGAGCCTACACTAAACTTGAGAATAAACCGTATTTTAAAAGAAAACGGCTTTAGCGTACCGTTTATCTGTTCATATAATGAACCTTACGGGATAGGCGGTCACACTATACTTGTCAATACACCTGATGGAGAGGGATGTCTTGAGTGTTTATATACAAAGATTGATTCATCGGAGTTAAGAGAAAACAGGGTTAGCTTGGTTAAAGAGGAGCAAAATTTCAAGAAGAATATTTCTGGTTGTGGGAGTTCATTTGTCCCATACAGCGTTCTTGACTCACAGCAAACTGCTATAAATACAGTTCGCCTTGCTATATCAGTCTTAAGAGGAGAATCTGATGAGAATTGCGTAATCACATGGTTTGGAGATGATGAGAAAATTATCTCGCAAGGATTTGCTACGTCAGAATATTATCAGAACAATAAAGAAAAAATAAAAATGAAAGCTAAGATTATAAAAAACCCTTTCTGCAAAATTTGTAAAGAAGGATAGAACATGACAAATGACGATAATGATTATGAAATCGTTTTCTCTCAAAAAGTTATAGAAACATTTAAGAGATATAAGCGTGAATACACATACAGGGTTGAAGCAGGCGGTATCCTTGTAGGGAGAAGTGAGGGGAAAGTAATAACGGTTGAAGACATAACAGAACCATTTGAGGATGATAAAAGAGGTAGATACACATTTAGGAGAGCTTCAAAGGGTCACCAGGAATATATGGATGAAATATGGTCGAGTTCCGGTAAAACGCTTACCTATTTGGGCGAATGGCATACACATGATCAACAAAAGATATTTCCATCTCCCGTAGATTATGGCAACTGGAAAAAGATCATGGCTCGCCCTCATAACTCAGAGGCGTTAGTTTTTATTATTTTAGGACGAAGAAACCTATCAATATGGATTGGTGTAAGTAATAGGATTGTTCACATAGGTGAGGTTGATCATGATTAAGATTATAAAAATGATTCCTAATTGGATCTATGTATTCTTTCTGATCATGCTTCTTATAGTAGATGCGATAGGAATTGGGGCAGAAGATATAGTTAAAAAAATAAAGTTCTCGCAAGTATCAGAGGCCTATGATACTTTGATGGCGTTTTGTCCATCGTTAAAAAATGTCTCAGAGCGGTATCTTATACCTTTTTTGGCGGCAACGATAATAGTTTTGACTATATTTCTTATAAAAATGATTTATAAGGAATCTCTTTATGTTTTGGCACATTTTTCGTTTGACGAAGCAGGGTGCGCATTGGGAAAAAACACAAAAAAGAATTATTGGATTAAAACAAACACGCTTAACCAAACCTCCTGTTTTATTAATGATGTTCCGAATGATTGTGTGATAACAGAAATTGACGAAGAAATAAAGGATTTACGGCATAAAGCTAAAAAAAAGAATATGGGTTATTACGGAATAGCACATATTCCATGCGCTTTTTTGGCCGGATTTGATTTCGGAGATCAATCAAAAATACATGTGTTTCATCGCAAAAGACATAATGATGAATTATTTGAAGAGTTATCAGATGAGGTAAATTATGATCTGAGATTTGAGACAGAAGAAAAACAGAAGACAAAAAAATCGGATGAATTAGTAGTAGCTGTATCTACATCACATAAAATTACAGAAGATGAGATTAAAAGATCCTTCGGAAATGATAAGCATATTGTGATGCTAAACCTGAATAATCAGGGATACGATCAATTTGATAAATATGAGTCTGTGGAGAGAGCATCTAATGAAGCGTGGGTATATATTAGGAAGTATTCAAAAGAATACAGTATAAGGAAAATACATCTCCTAATTGCATCATCTGTAGGTTTCGCTTTTTATATGGGAAGAAAATGCAGTGCTCAAATAGATCCCCAAGTGATTGTTTATCATTATCAAAACGGATTATATAAGTGGGGTATTAGCGTTAATGGAGATGATTCCTCCAAACAGATAATTGTGTTAAAAGATACAGATGACGAGGAAAATGCATGAAGGGCACGTATCCAGTAATAACGCTTTGCGGTAGCACAAGATTTAAGGATGCTTTTATGGAGGCGCAGAAAAGGCTAACGCTTGAAGGAAACATTGTTATCAGTGTGGGTCTGTTTGGCCATTCCGGCGATTCCGAAGTATGGGACGGAATGGATGAAGGAACTTTATCAAAAACCAAAGAAATGCTAGATGACATGCACAAACGTAAGATTGATATGGCTGATGGCATATATGTGATAAATGTTGGCGGCTATATCGGCGAAAGTACAAGATCAGAAATAGAATATGCTAAGGCACATGGTAAATCGGTAGAGTATCTCGAAAAGCAGGGGTAGATATGGGACTTTTTTCGCACAACAGCAACAATAATGGAGATATAGATTTCAAAAGGCTTAGGTCTGACCTTATGGATGAATATGGTGCACAGATGGCGGCATATTCTGGCGGATTTGGGTTTCTTGAAATGTGTGATGCTGAGGATGCTACGGAAGAACAGCTTTTGGAGATGGCAAGAAGAGAGGGCATTAATCTCAATAAATACAGGAAATAAGATATGAGCAAACATAAGATGGTAAACGGTCAGCTTCTTCAGATGAACAAGCCGTATAGTCAGCTGAAGAACAAGCAGAAAGAGAAGATCAGCAACTGGATGTATGAAGCCTACAAGAAGCAAGTAGCAGATAAGCTCTCCAATGAAGAGGCTTTGCAGATCGTTTATGACAAGATAGAAGATGCGAAGATATGGATTCCGGCGCATGAGGTAGAGAAGAAGTATTATTCCAAGAAGAATCAGTTCAAGAAACGGCTTGCCGCTGAGAATGTTCCGCAGCATCTTTTCGTGATGGAGGGCATTCTTAACAGGGCAACGCAGAAGATGGATGCTCTGGAAAAGAAGATTGCAGAATATGAGGAATTCCAGGCGGAGATACAGAAGTTGGAAGCATATTATACGAGTCAGCAGTGGAAAGATGATTTCGCTATGGATGAAAAGGGAGAACTGCCGGACAAACTGAGGCGGGGCATTCTTTCCGAGGATGGCATTTACAATTTGCTTGAACGTAACAAGGAGCTTAAAGAGAGGATTGGCATAGGCGGAACGGTCTTATGAGCACATTAGAAGGGGGCAAGGAATGAAGGTACTAATCATTAACGGAAGTCCAAGAGTAAATGGCAATACAAAGGAAGAATTTGACTCCGATTTTGGGAAAGACATCCTGAAGAAGCTTGGAATATCCGATGAGTATGAGGGTATAGGTCATTGTGCACTCGGATATGCTGCGGAACCTGCAAAGGATCCTGCTCCTAGAAAAGAGAACTACGTTTACTATATCTGATAGGATATCGGATTATGAGGAACAGATATCTAGATGAAGAAACCGAGAAGGTATATAAGGAGTATTCGGCATTCCTTGATGCTGCGGGGCTGCCATATAACAATAACCAGAACGGATTCCATGTATGTCTCGAAATGGAGCATATAAGACACAGCTTCACGCAAGTATGCCGT
>JAGAXP010000002.1 GCA_017940955.1 Oribacterium sp. | reverse complement strand
TAGAAGGAGTTATGAATCTCCGGTGTCTTGATGAGTATTTCGAAAATGAATATGAGCTGCAAAAGGCTGAGGATTAATTCGTAAAACAACTATGTCAACAAGCTAAAAAGAGTAGTTATCAGAGGATAGCTGCTCTTTTTGTGTTGGATGCTAAGTTTTAAGGCGTTGACGCTTGATACGTGACAGGTTACACTTTGATTATGATTAAATCATTTGCACAGTACCCATAGGAGTCAACCAGATTTGCAGCTGTATGTCAGAGATAAACGGCGAAAAACATGCGTTTATAGAGGAGATTAATATGTCTTGCGACGTAAAACCCGGCGGAATGAAAAGGTACCTTGCCGGAGACATTATATTTAAGGAAAAGGAAATTCATCCATACATGTACAAGGTGCTGAAAGGCAGTGTGGCCCTGTACGTAAATCACGAGAAAGAACATGAGAATGTTTTGGGAATCCTCGAGGAAAACAGATTTTTCGGGGAGATATCAATGCTTACGGGGCGGCCGCAGGTCTATACGGCGGTTGCATTAAACGACGTTCTTCTCATGAGGGTAAGCGAGGAGCAGCTGGAGTCCTTCCTCAGCGAGAACCGGGGCAACACCCTGGGAATCATGAAAAGCATGGCAAAGATCATAGTCACCCAGAGTCTGGACATTTCCATGCTCATGGAAGATCTGAATGAGATACTTAAGGATCTGCCGGATGATAATGCTCTGGACCCGAAGGTTGTGACGAGACTGAAACAATACCAGCTGAAATATGTAGAAAAAACCTACAACCCGGAAGATTCGTTCTTTTCTGCGGAAGTATAAGCAATGAGACAGAATTCCACCGGTATTACCACCGGGGACGGAAGAATCATTTTTTATAACGGATATATAAACAAATTGTATATTTTTTAACAAAGTTAGCGTCGGAATCATTGACGCTAACTTTTATTTGGTATAAACTACAAAAAAATCTAATAAAAAAGAGGTAAGGTTATCATGACAGATAAGAAACCAGTAGTACTTCTGATCCTTGATGGTTATGGCATCAATAAAAATCCGGAGGGGAATGCCATCGCCATGGCAAAGACTCCGGTTATGGATAAACTTATGGCAGAGTGCCCATTTGTAGAAGGACAGGCATCAGGACTTTTCGTAGGTCTTCCTGACGGACAGATGGGAAACTCAGAGGTAGGACACATGAATATGGGTGCAGGACGCATCATATATCAGGATCTTACACGTATAACAAAGTCCATCAATGACGGTGATTTCTTTACTAATCCCGCACTTATGAATGCAATCGAGAATTGCAAGAAGAACGATTCCGCTCTCAACATGTTCGGACTTGTTTCCGACGGCGGCGTTCACTCACACATCGAGCACATCTTCGGTATCCTTGAGCTCGCTAAGAGAAACGGCTTAAAGAAGGTTTATCTCTATGCATTCCTTGACGGTCGTGACACACCGCCTGATTCAGGAAAGAGCTTCCTTCAGCAGGTTGAGGACAAGATGGCAGAGCTTGGTGTCGGCGAGATCGCTATGATTTCCGGCCGTTACTATGCTATGGACCGTGACAAGAACTATGACCGTGTTGAGAAGGCATACGATGCCATGACAAAGGGCGTAGGTGATAAGGCAGCATCAGTTACAGAAGCTATCGACAAGTCCTACGAAGCAAAGGTTCTTGACGAGTTCGTTGTTCCATGCGTTATCGAAAAGGATGGAAAGCCGGTTCACGTAATCACAGACGGCGATTCCTGCATCTTCTACAACTTCCGTCCGGATCGTGCACGTGAGATGACTCACTGCTTCTGCGATGATGAGTTTGATTTCTTTGCAAGAGGCAAGCGCCTGGATACAAAGTTCGTATGCTTCACAGATTATGATCCGACAATTCCTAACAAGGAGATAGCATTCCCGAAGCAGTCCATAACAAAGACTCTCGGTGAGTATGCTGCATCCCTCGGACTTAAGCAGCTTCGTATCGCCGAGACAGAGAAGTATGCACACGTAACCTTCTTCTTTAACGGCGGTGTTGAGGAGCCTAATGAGGGTGAGGATCGTGTACTGGTTCCTTCACCAAAGGATGTTCCTACCTATGACCTCAAGCCTCAGATGTCATGCCCTGAGGTATGCGACAAGCTTTGCGACGCTATCAGATCCGGCAAGTACGATATGATCATCGCTAACTTCGCAAATCCTGACATGGTTGGACACACAGGTGTAATTCCTGCAGCAGTTAAGGCCATCGAGGTTGTTGATGAGGCTGTAGGTAAGGTAGTAGACGCCATTAGGGATGCAAACGGTCAGATGGTCATCTGTGCAGATCATGGTAATGCTGACATGATGATCAACTACGAGACAGGCGAGCCATGGACAGCTCACACAACAAATCCTGTTCCATTCATCCTTGTCAACGCTGATCCGACCTGGAAGCTTCGTGAGGGCGGCGCACTTTGCGACCTTGCTCCTACTCTTCTTGAGATGATGGAGATTCCTCAGCCGGAAGAGATGTCAGGAAAGTCACTTATCGTAAAATGATGTGACAGGGCTAATGTTTAGGCCTTTAAGTCCCGGCATTCAGCAAAGTCTTTGACAGTTTTTAAAAAAGATAGTACAATGGCTCGGCGCGATTGTACCGAATACGATCAATAAAGGAATCTAAAATTCAATGATTTCTTTTGACAGTATGAGCGGATGTTTCGTATGAAGCACCCGCTCAGTTTTTGATAATACATGAATTTTAGGACATTCTTAGGAATGTTAAAAGAGGTGTAGATTATGAGAATTGGAGTTTCTACAGATTCTGGGAGCGGCATCACACAGGAAGAAAGCAAGCAGCTCGGAGTTCGTGTTGTTCCCATGCCCTTCCGTATAGATGGACAGGAATACTTTGAAGATATAAACATTACCAGAGAAGAGTTCTTCGAAAAGCTCAAGAATGACTGTGACATATCAACTTCACAGCCAAGCATGGAAGACGTAATGAAGGTTTGGGACGAGCTTCTGGAAACCTGTGATCAGGTGGTTCACATTCCTCTTACCTCCGGACTTTCAGGCTCAACTCAGACAGCGATAATGCTTAGTCATGAAGATAAGTATGAGGGAAAGGTATTTGTTCCCGATGATAAGGGAGTTTCCATAACCCAGAGACAGAACTGCATATTTGCAAAAGAGCTTGCCGCAAAGGGCTATGACGGACAGCAGATCTGTGACATTATCAACCGTGAATCTACAAGTAATCAGATTTATATCGGTGTTGATACCCTTAAGTATCTTAAGAAGGGCGGACGTATCACTCCTGTGGCGGCTGCCATCGGAACCCTTCTTCATATAAAGCCGGTTCTGGGCATCACCAATGGCGGAAAGCTTGATTCCTACACCAAGGTGAGAACCACCAAGCTGGTCAGGGAAGCTATCATTAAGGGGCTCAAAAATGAACTTGAGGGCCGTCTCAAGGATAAGGATATGAACAACTGCTATGTTTGCGTTGCCTATACAGACAACCCTGAGCAGGCGGAAGCTTTTGCGGAAGAGCTGAAGACAGAATTCCCGGACAGACTGAATCCGGAGATCGTAGTATCACCTCTGTCACTGCTTATCAGCTGCCACATCGGGCAGAACGGACTCGGCGGAGGGGTTATCGAAAGACCGGCGGAGTTGAAATAAATCATTTATAAGTAGTAAGAGGGCATCCGTTTTTAATGGATGCCCTCTTGCTTTTACGCCTGCTTTATCACGGAATTTGGCTCAACGGTTTCCTCGGTTCCGTCGGCGTATTGAAGCTTGATGCCGACTATGGCGTAGGTGGAAACGGTTTTACTCAGCCAGATATGATCCAGCAGAACAAAATTGTTGAAGGTTCTTGCATTGTCGCTGACGGTGACTAATGAGGTTTTATGAACATTACCGTCTTCTCCCAGGATGTATTTTCCAAGAGAGTAGGGGTCGTCGGGATAGAAGGGTCCCGTCGCCGTCCGGTCCACGGTGGAATTTCCGGTGATTTCACAGGTTGTGACATTATGCCTTGCGTCATAAGGAGTTACCGTGAAGACTATAGAGCTAATGATTTTTCCGGAGGAATTAATGAAGTAGATGTTTGGGGAAATGCCTCCGTCCTTAGTCATATGGGCCTTCATGTACTGGATTTCAATGGGCTGTTTCGGGATGTAGGAGCTGCCGGCATAGCTGTACATGGCTGCCGCGTCGAAACCGGAGGCGGCAGTGTTTGCCGAGGCAGAAGCATTACCACCTGCGCTCATGGCTGTTAAGGCGGTGTTGTTTGCTGGTGCAAAAGTATTACCTGCACTCATGGTCGCCGAGATGGCGGTGTTTGCCGAGGCGGAAGCATTGCCGGTGCTCGCAGCTGCCGTGGTACCGGCGCCGGCTGTTCCGGAACCGCTCTGATAGTTCTCGATCCATTTTCCGTCGGCTCCCACATAGTAGCCGTCCGGTGTCCATGTGTCGGCCAGCATTTTTCCGCTGTAATCCACATACTTGTCATCTATCCATTTATCGGTTGCCAGATGTCCTTTCTGATTGAAATAGTACCAGCTGTCATCTATGAGAGTCCAGCCCTCTGCCCTGTAACCGTCTTCTTTTAAATAATATTGATATCCGCTGTCATAGTACCATTCGCTGGTCAGGGGTTTCTTTTTCTTGTCCCAGAGCTTCCAGCCCAGAGCATCCTGATGCCACTCAAGGGCATAAGCTGAGAATGAAGACATTATCAGAAAAACCGCTGTGAATAATCCTATATATCTTTTATGCATTTCATCCCCCAAATTTCATATATAAGTATCAGGCTGTCAGGTCAGAGATTTCAGTAAAAGCTTAAGTTTACCCGATGTATAAAGCGCGATTGCCTGTGGTGCCTCTGTAGTTTATATCGGCTCTTAAATACCAAATATTAAGTGAGAAATATGAGAAGGCTCCACCGACTGAACACCTACGTATAATCTGCAATATTTTGTATATTATTAAAAAAGGATAAAACATCAACATAACAGTGTTAAAATTCTGTTAAATTCGCTATAATAATTAACGCATAATTTTATGTTATACATGCTATTAATCATAGGTATCGACAGACTGTGGCAAGACGGGGCTGAATCGTATATTTATGTTTAGCTGTAAAAAATAATAGTCAAAAGCTATTATATAAATCCAGGAGCCGATTAGATCTGCATCTGTATGTTAGAGATAAACGGCGGAAAACATGCGTTTATAGAGGAGGATCTATTATGTCAGAAAAGTTAACCAGGCGAGATTTCATCAAGGGAATGGGTGCTACTGCAGTTATCGCAGGTCTCGGTTCCCTTACAGCCTGCACAAGTGGTGCGGGAACACCGGAAGCAACTACAGCTGCCGCTACAACAGCTGCTGCAACTGAGGCTGCTACAACAGCCGCTGCCGCTCCTGCAGGTGGCGCTATTTACACACCGGGTACTTATACAGCAGGTGCGGATGGAATCAGCTCCAAGGTTACAGTTACAATGACTTTCGATGAGTCATCCATCACAGAAGTAAAGATCAATGCAGACGGCGAGACACCTTCAATCGGTGGTGCAGCTGTTCCTGATCTTGAGAAGGCTCTTATGGATGCACAGGCGGCAGAGTTTGATGCTGTTTCAGGTGCAACAATCACATCCGATGCTGTAAAGAAGGCAGCCGCTAACTGTATCGCACAGGCAAAGGGCGAGGCAGTTGCAGCCACAGGAGATCTCATCCCTACAGGTTCTGATGAGGACTGGCTTGGTGAGGAGCCCATCGTTGATGATGCTGACGTAAAGGAAACTATCGATACAGATATCCTTATAGTAGGTGCGGGTAATGCAGGAATGATGGCAGCAGCTTATGCAGCCTCCAAGGGACTTAACTTCCGCGTTATCGAGCAGAATGCAGTAGTTCAGGACACACGTCACTGGTACGGTGCCATCAACAGTTCCGCAGCCATCGCAGCCGGTTCACATGTAGACAAGAAGAAACTCCTTTCCGAGATCAGCCGTTATGCATCAGGAAAGTGCGACCAGAGAGTAGTTAAGGTATGGATGGATGAGTCAGCTGCCATGCATGATTTCGTAGCAGGCATCCTTGAGAATGAGCCCTATAACTGGAAGTGTGAATTCACCTCAGGTGAGGAAGCCCGTTGGCCGGACAGCGATGAAAACACAACCTTCGTATTCCCTGAGCAGGAGCACAACTACAGAGCTTCCGAGTCTGAGTACGGAATGCAGAGAAATGAGGTCTTCCTCGAGGTCATCCAGAAGGCCGGCTACGATGTGGATTTCAAGACTTCGCTGGTTAAGCTTGAGAAGGATGATACAGGAAGAGTAACAGGTGTTATCGCACAGAACGTAGATTCAGGCGATCTTATCCGTTACAATGCAAAAAACGGCGTGCTCCTTGCCTGCGGCGGATATCCCGGCAACCCGTATATGATGGAGCAGCTTGATCCCCTTGGAACTTCTGTTACAACAGCATGTTCCTTCAGCCCTGCTGACAAGGGTTACGGAATCCGTGCGGCAGTTTGGGCAGGTGCTCACCTTGATGCTGAGTCAGCTCCTATGCTCTTTGACCGTGGCCTCGTAGCTCCCGGCGTTGATTCCGGCTATGTTGAGAGCGAGTCTTCCTTCGGCGGAAAGGCATTCCCGGGAACTGTAAGACAGTATAACCCCGGCACACAGCCATTCCTTAAGGTTAACCGTCATGGTCAGCGTTTCGCTAATGAGTCAAGCCCGTACAATGATATCGTTTATGCTGCAGCTCATCAGCCGGGTCATGTATATGCCCAGATCATGGATGCCAACTACATGGAGGATATCAAGAGATTCCATACCATCGGATGCTCAGCACAGTCAAGAAATATACCCGGATATGTAGACAAGCAGCTTGAGCAGTACGGTGAAGAGGGCGAAGGCCTCATCTTTAAGGCTGACACAATCGAGGAGCTTGCTGACAAGCTTGGTTTTGAGGGCGAGGATAAGGAGAACTTCCTTGCTACAGTTGAGCGTTACAATGAGCTCTATGACAAGCAGGAGGATGAGGACTTCGGTAAGATGAAGGTTCGTCTCTCAGAGCTCAGAACAGCTCCGTTCTACGGCTGTTGGCTCGGTGCATCACTCCTTACAACAGAGCAGGGTATCTCGATAAATGAAAAGACACAGGCTCTTGATGATGAGAACAATGTAATTCCGGGTCTCTACATCGGCGGCGATATGTCGGGTTCATTCTTCGCAAACAACTATCCATGTCTCATGGCCGGTATCGCTTGCGGACGTACACTTACCTTCGCTATCAAGTCCATCAAGGAAATGGCAGGAATCGAAGAGTGATTTCGTTCCGTAATAGGGATCTCCAATATTGAGTGGAGTATCATTAGGTTGTTCAGGACCGGGCATCAAGCCCGGTCCCCTTTTTCATACTTTTCATGACAGAATACTGATAGTGGGATACGTTCACCTTTTGCATTGAAATGGGGCTGGGTAACAGTTCAGCCGGTGGATCGGGGGGACGGGGTTAGTGGTCCATTTTCCTAAAATGGACCACCAACCACGTCCCCCTGGCTCACCGGCTGAACTGTTATGGAGCTGGACTCCCCTGCGAAAAATTCATTTTTTTAGCTCTTGACACAAATGGGGGTTTTATATATGATAGTTGAGCGTGTTTTCAAACTGTCCGTGTCCGGTACTTGAAAAACGCACATGTAAGATATCGATATCAGGTGAAAGGAGATATTTCCAAATGGCAAATATTAAGTCAGCAAAGAAGAGAATTCTTGTTGCAGCTACAAGATATGAGCGTAACAAGGCTATCCGTTCAGAAGTTAAGACATACATCAAGAGAGTATACGCAGCAGTTGAGGCCGGTGATAAGGCTAAGGCTCAGGACGCTCTTAAGATGGCTCAGAAGAAGATTGCTATGGCTCACAGCAAGGGCATCTACAAGTCAAACAACGCTTCAAGAAAGATTGCTAAGCTTTACAAGGCTGTAGATTCTATGAACTAATCTGCGCGAAAGGCGCACAGAAATCTTTGATCAGGATTTCTGTTTTCAAGTCGTTCTTGAAAAATTACTTTGTAAGTAACGTTACTCACGAAGACCCGCGGTTAACCCACCGCGGGTTTTTTGTGCGCGATACGGCCTTCAAGCGAATATTTATATTCATTTGAAGGCCAACGCGGCATCGAGTAGGGGGTGTTTTCCCCCGCATCGATCTGCATTTTCTGACCGGTTTTTGTCCAAGCTGAAAATCACGATGTAAGAAATAATGCACATCAGTGGCTATCAAAAGTGATTGTTTTTTGTTAAAATGGAACATAAATAAAGAATTAAGGTTCACAAACGGAGGCAGAAACCATGATCGTGATCAAAGAAGGAAACGAAACTGAAGCATTCGCGGATATAAGGGATTTCACTGAAAAGTATGCAACGGAAAAGGGGCTTGGCAAACGTGAGAAAATGCATATGGACCTTGTAGCGGAAGAAATGCTGGAAATAACAAAAATAGCCGGAAATGTAGATGACGGAGGTCTCAATATCGATGGAAATGAGCATTCGTGCACCTTTACCATGGAGCTTTCTCCCGGAACCATCAGAGATATTTCCTTTGAGAATTTATCCGGAGTATCACAGAAGTTAAAGGTACTCTTGGGAACAAGCTTTGAAACACTGGAAATGAATGAAAAGGTAGCGGAAGATATAGGTGTTCGCCGGGCAGATAAAGCAATACTTCATGAATTGGACTGTGATAATGTAAAGGATGCATTTTTATGGACTCTTGACAGTTATAATCTGGCTTCCTTTAACAGGTATATCGATGGAGATGAAGAAGACTGGGTGGCATTATCGGCTTCTCTTTTGTCAGCCCTGACCAAAGATGTAAGGGTGATCATCTTAAGGGAATGTATCCTTTTTTCAGTTGTTCTTGATTTTGACAGTAAGGACAGCGAAAAGAAAGAGAGTTATGGAATAAGCCCTGAATTTGCATCGCTTTCCAAGATTCCCGTAGCTAAGACCAGGTTCCAGGTCAAGCTTGTGGAGCTTATGTACGGAGGACTTCCAAAGAAAGTTACAGCTCCGTTGGGCATGCGTCTTGACCGATTGAATATCCCTGCCCCCACTGCGTCGAAGGGGCAGCTTGAGACGCTTGCATATATACCTTTTGCTGTCAAGGATAAAAAGGATGCTCCCGTAATACTGTTCCTGCATGGAGGTGCCTTCCTTTTCCCTGCCCTTCCTTACCATTACCAGCTTGCGGAAAACCTTGCAAGAAATACGGGCTGCAAAGTGATGCTGCCCATGTATGATCTGTCACCCTATCGTCAGCCTCCGGTTCAGATAAAAGAAATATTTGAGGTTTATACAGAGCTCCAGAACAATTCCGGCAAATACGGTATAGACCCTGCGAAGATATTTGTCATTGGGGATTCGGCAGGAGGGAACCTTGCAGCGGCTATCACCCTGCTTGCAAGGGACAGGGGACTTATCATGCCGAAGGGGAGCCTTCTCCTTTACCCTTCCCTTGACATGAGATTTAAGACTGAGTCCATGAATGAGTTTTCAGATGTTCCCATCATCAACAGCGAGGCTATCAATGCCTACAGAAAGATAGTTCAATCAGACAGGGAGGAGGGACTTAAGTACTACTACTCTCCTTCGGAAGCAGAGTCCCTTTCGGGTCTTTGCCCTATGTATGTGGAGACTGCTGAATTTGATCCTCTGCATGACGAGGGTGTGGATTTTGCAAAAAGGCTCAAGGCTGAGGGCAATGACGTGACATTGAACAAAACCCGCGGCACGGTACATGCTTTTGATATGGCAAAGGGAAGCAGTATACAGAGAGCAGCTGTTGAGGAAAGAGTGAAATTTATAAAACGGCTCCTGGGCTGAGATATGGATATAATGGGATATAATGCTGACAATCCGTTTAATTCAGGTTTCTGCGGTGCATTGCCGCAGAAACCGTTTTTTAAAGAGACATGTGATGAAAAGGCCACAAAACAAGATGATAAAACAGGTGCTGATATCCGCCCTTTTTATGACAGTGTTTTTTCTGTCGGGCTGCGGTAACAGTCAGAGGGAGGAAGAGATAAGGACTCTTTCACAGAAATACAGTGTGTCGGAGGAAAGGCAGCTTACGGTTTACACTTCTCACAAGGAAGAGGTTTACATGCCTGTGATCACGGAATTTGAAAATGCCACCGGTATCTGGGTAAATATAGTTTCCGGAGGAACTTCGGAGATGTTTGACAGGATCGAGTCCGGTGAGGGCAGTGACTGTGATATCATGTTCGGTGGAGGAGCGGAGTACTACGAGGCGAAAAAAGACTTGTTTTATCCCTACCGGGTTACGGAAAGTGAGCAGCTTTTCGGCGAATATCTTTCTCCGGAGGATTTATGGACACCCTTTACGGAACTGCCCATCGTATTCATTTACAATCCCAAGCTTGTGGCAAAGAGAGATGCCCCCAGGAACTGGAAGGAGCTTTTTGATGAACGCTGGAAAGGGCAGATAGCATTTGCGGATATGGAGGTTTCCGGAACCAGCTACACTATAGTGTCTTTTATGTCACAGCTTTTCAACGAAGCACCTGAGGAGCTTATTCCGGAATTATATGAGCAGCTGGACGGTAATGTTCTCGATTCATCCGGTCTGGTGATTCCCGATGTGGAATCCGGCAGATGCATGGTGGGGATAACATTGGAGGAAACCGCAAAAAAATATATGGCGAAGGGCTATGATATAGCGATGATATATCCCGAAGAAGGCACAATTGCTCTTCCGGATGCCTGTGCCATAGTGAAGAATGCGCCTCATAGCTTTAATGCCGGGAAATTCCTGGATTTCATCGTGGCTTATGATACCCAGAGGTATGCCATGGAGCATTTCCACAGAAGGCCTGTGAGAACGGATGTGGAGCTGTCTCAGGATTATGAGGAAGTGAAGCTTCTTGATTTTGACATAAAGAAATCGGCTTCTGAGGAAGCGGCGGCCATGGAGGCATGGAGAGCTGTCAGGGCATCTGACAAATAGATGTGAAAAGATACAGCTTCGGGATTCGATATATGATCGGTATTCATTGAACGGAATAACCTGATGAATCAGAACAAAAAATATTTATCACAGAGGAGAAGGGATTAATGGGACTTGGATTTATAAAACAGTCTTTTAAGCGGCAGATTTTTGCCGCATTTCTTTCTGTGCTGATCCTTCTTGTTATTCCCGGAGGTATCCTTACCATACATACTTTTCAGACCAGGGTCAGGTTAGATTATGAAACCAGGGATCTGGAGCAGGAGAAATATGTATCCGGCAGGATAAGCGAGATGCTGGAGCTTTCAAAGAATGCTCTGGAGAAGCTTAGCCGTAGTCAGGTAATAAGAGAAGCACTTAAAACGGGAAGCGGCAACATAGTAGATGTATACTCAGAGCTGTATCGTGAAACTGAAGATATCAGAAATTTTGCGGTTATAGAGCTCTACAGGGGAAGAAAATGCCGTTACAGCACCGGAACAGGCAACGGCAGCCTTATGTCCTCAGATTACTATTGGATACTGAAAGAGGCTGAGGCAGGAAAAGATGTGGTGGCGTATGCATTAAACTCATCGACAGTGGATGCGGGATCGGCACTTCTTATGGTGAAAAAGATACTTGATGATCCGGAGCCCTGCTTTATAGTCATAAGACTTTCACAGGAGCAGGTAAGGGAACAGATCAAGGAGGGAATCAGTTCCCGTGACGGGTTCATCCTGGCAAATAGATTCCTGAGACCCTTCTGTCTGATAGGCACGGCCGAGGACGGTCTGGTTCTTTCAAAGGTCAGGGAAAACCTCCTCTCGTCAGAAGCGTATAACTCTGATATCAGGGATAATGTCTACCTCAGTGAGCTTCCCGGAATGGAGCTTCTGTGTCTCTATATAACACCTCCGGTGCTGGAGGAGAGTGCTGTGAAGGCAGGCTACCGGGTGCTTCTTTTGCTGGTGCTGTTTGGTATGATCGTATGCTTTATTGCGGCATCGAAATTCAGTGAGTTCTTTTCGAGACCTATTAATGAGCTTTACCGGGCCATGAAAAGGTTCAGAAAAGGCGACTTCGATACAAAGATAGAGCTTGACCGGGAGGATGAGTTCCAGCAGCTGGCGGTGGGCTTCAATAAAATGACAACCCAGCTTAAGGAAACCATGGAAGAGCAGGTCAGATCGGAACGAAAGGTGACCGAAACCAGGATCGCCATGATGCAGGCGCAGCTCAATCCGCACTTTCTGTACAACACCCTGGATACCATAAAGTGGGCCGCAAAGGCAAACCAGGTTTCGGAGGTGGCAACATTAGCCTCATCTCTTGCAGGGATTCTCAGGTACAGTATCTCCGGGAAGCAGTTTTCTCCTCTGGAGAAGGAGCTGGAGATGATAAGGAGATACTGCGACATACAGAGGATACGGTTCGATGACTGTTTCACATTGAAGCTGGAGGTCGGGGATGAGCTGCTTAATGCCATAGTCCCGAAGCTTATACTTCAGCCTCTTGTGGAGAATTCCATAATTCACGGTATGGAGGGTCAGAAGGACGGAAGGATACATGTCAGGGCTGAGGTAGAAGAGACTGACGGAAACAGGGCTTTTGCAGAGGATATGGCCGGTGGAAATCCGGATGCAGATTATGGGCACACAGGATTACCCGGTTCGGAATTAACGGGTGAGAAAACCGGAAACAGCAGGAATCTGCGGATTGATATAGAAGATAACGGCAGAGGCATTTCCGACGAATACATTAAAGCCCTGGAGACTGACGATGAGGAGACCCTCAAGGGACATCTGGGACTCAATAATGTCAATACCATCATGTGCATGTACTATGGTAAGGAGTACGGAGTCAAGGCATCAAGGAGAGAGGAAGGCGGAACGCTTATCACGGTGAGGGTACCGCTGGAATTCGGAGATGCGGACAAGTGAAATATAGAAATAGAAAAAGAGCGATATATGATCAGAGTAATGATAGTAGACGATGAACGGTTTGTGAGAAGAGGAATCATCCAGGAAACCGACTGGGAGCTTATAGGCTGCGAGGTTGTGGCAGAGGCTGCAAACGGAGCAGAAGCGCTGGAAAAAGCCGGAGAGGTAAAACCGGATCTGGTGATCTCTGACATCAGAATGCCGGAGATGGACGGGCTGGAGCTTGGGGAAAAGCTGATGGAGCTTTATCCGGAAATAAAGCTTATATATCTCACTGCTTACAGTGACTTTGAATATGCAAGAAAGGCACTTCGGGTAGGGGCTTCCGATTATCTTCTCAAACCCTTTGAGGACGGAGAACTTGAGAGCACCATACAGAAGCTGGTGCATTTCGAGACTATGAAAGAACAGGAAAAGGAACCTGATATACTCGGGCTTAAAGATAAGTCGGAGGTAGGCAACAAATATGTTCTTGAGGCAATAGAGTATATTGAAAAGCACTATAAGGATCCAGAGTTTACATTGGCAGCCCTTGCAGAAAGCATCAGTGTAAGTGACGGGCATATCAGCAGGCTGTTCAAAGCGGAGACCGAGTGCAGTATAAATAACTATCTCACAAAGTACCGCATCAAAAAGGCCATGGAGCTTCTTAAGGATGTGAAGATCAAGGTGTATGAGGTGGCGGATCTTGTGGGATATCAGGACATCGCCTATTTTTCCAATACCTTCAAGAAGCTGGTGGGAAAGACTCCTTCGGAATACCAGATGCATGGAATGGACTGATTTTTTCTTGATAACCGAACCGGATAGAGTACCATGGCGGATTGTGAGGCTTGCCTGATTGTTCCGGAGGCGATGGTTGTGCAAAATGTAATAATGAATTTACAAATGACATCATTTTCATTGTGAAAATGATGTCATTTTTTTACAAGATTTATCAGAGTAGACATATTTTGATGTGCGATTCGCACAACTATAATATGTTACATAGAGTTGCAAATGTGCAAAGAGTATAAGAATCTTGCACGTAACGTAATTGAAGGAGGCAAAAAGTGAGAAAGATTTTATCAACAATTCTGACAGTATCCATACTGGCTACAACACTGGCAGGCTGTGGCGGCGGATCAACAACACAGGCTACAACTGCAGCGGCACCGGCTGAGACAAAGGCGGCAGCAGAGACACAGGCTCCTGCAGCAGGTGGCACAGAAGAGAAGAAGACAGAGAACCTTACAGGCATCGATGCCATCATCGCAGAGGCTGAGACAATGTCTCTTGAAGAGCTGGCAAAGAAGGCTATCGAAGAGTCAAACGGAAAGACCTTCTATGGTGTAGGAAACTCCAGCCGTGGTAAGTCGGCACTTCCTGTATTTATCGAGTATTTAAAGACTATCGATCCATCTTACAACATGGAGTTCGAGTGGCAGCAGCCAAAGAACAACAAGATCTTTGAGCAGCTCACTTCCGATTCACTGAAGAGTGAAGGAACATTCGCAATGACACTTATCCAGGACGGAAACCAGATTCAGTCCAAGATGGTAGACACAGATATTCTTAAGACCTTCGTTCCGCTTGACTGGGCAAAGGCAAACGGAACAACTCCTGATGACTACACAGGATTCCTTCCGCTCCAGACACTTAACAAGGTATTCATGTACAACTGCACGGGATCTGCAGAGTTCAAGAACTGCTGGGATTTCGTATACGAGGGATCACATCCGTTATTCATGGGTGTTGACTCTGAGATCGTCGGAAAGAACTTCCTTATGATGCTCACAGAAGACAAGTATGCTGACTGGCTTAAGGCAGCTTATGACAAGCTTGATGATACCAAGAAGGCATATTTCGAGCCGACAATCCAGTCTGTTCAGGCAGATGCAGCTGACCTCGGACTCGGCGCAAACGGTGCATACGCACTTGCGTGGATCAAGCTCTGGGTAGGCAACTACAACGAGCAGACAGATGACGGACCTATATGCAACACACTTGTTGATGCATCAGCTAAGGATCAGTCAGGTCTCCTGGTTTATTCAAAGCTTCGTTCAGTTGAAGAGTCTGCAACAGTTTCTGTAAACAACATCAAGGTTGCAGCTTATGAAGACGGTTACACAGGTATCGGCGGATACGGCTACTGCCATTATCTTTTCCTTACAAAGAACAGCCCGCTTCCATGGACAGCATGCGCATTTATCGCTTATATGACATGTACAGAAGAAGGCTTCGATGCATGGGGCAAGGATATGGGCGGATACTCAGCTAACCCTGAAGTATCAAAGGCAGTTGAAGAGAAGTATCACCATTCAACAGGCGGCGGAGATGAGTTCCCTGCAAAGAATGACCGTGGCTATGACTGGTGGACAGGCGAAGGCGAGGGCGAGCTCGTTCTCGAGGATCCTGCATACTGCTCAGAGGTATCATTCTCAGTAGGAAGCTGGATCGACGTACTTGATCGTTATACACCGGGACAGTAAATCGCCTGGCGGGCAGGCACAGGTATCCGGACATGAATTATGTCAGCTCAGGCTGACCCGGATCCGGTGCTCCCGGGCGATAATTTAATCAAGGATGTCGCTGCCAAAAGCGGCATCCTATTTTAAAGGAAAAAATCAGATTTCTGTTAAAAAAATGAAGTGTCAGACCCTCGATGATATTATTTCAGATGGGCTGGCGAAAGAAAGTAAAAGTTCAGACGGTGGACCACTAACTCCGTCCCCATGGTCCACCGTCCGAACTGTTACGAAGGAAATAATGAGAGGGAAAGGCAATGGAAAAAAGCATTCAACCTGATAAAGGAGCGATATTCAGGAATTCGCTGAAGACATGGTTCTCACAGCCCCAGAATATAATATTGCTCTTATTCGGAATAGTACTTACATTCAGTACAGTGGCACCCATAGTTGCCATCGTGGAGGACACCTTCAAGATACACCCAGGTACCATCGATCAACATCTGACCGGAAGAGTTTCGGGATACACCATAGTGAACTACATCGATCTGTTCACTTCCAGACTGGCCAGGGCAAATCTCTGGTTACCGCTTTTAAACACCGTGATCCTGTCGGTATGCACCTGTTTCATATCGATACTTTTCGGAGGTTTGTTCGCATTCTTAGTCACAAGAACAAACATGAAGTTCAAGAAGTATCTGAGCTCCATCTTCATCTTCCCATACATCATGCCTCAGTGGACACTGGCGGTTGTATGGCAGCATATGTTTTACAGCAACAAGATCACAGGAACATCAGACGGACTTATCGCCGCGATATTCCATACCTATTTCCCACACTGGTGGTGTCAGGGAGTGTTTCCCAGTGCCATGGTTCTGGGACTTCACTACGCGCCCTTCGCCTACATTCTCATCGGCGGAATCTTCAAGAACATGGACGCAAACCTTGAGGAAGCAGCTACGATCCTTGATACTCCGAAGTGGAAGATCATGTTCAAGGTAACACTGCCAATGATCAAGCCGGCTATCCTGTCAACCATCCTTCTGGTTTTCGGAAGCGCCATGGGAAGTTATCCGGTTCCTCACTACCTGAACCTTACAACACTTTCAACAAAGTACATCTCACTGAACAGTAAGTACACAGGTGAAGCAAGTATCCTTGCCATCATCATGATGGTATTCGGAGTTCTGATCCTGGGTATGAACCAGATGAGTCTGAAGAGCCGTAAGAACTATACAACCGTAACCGGAAAGTCAGGACAGCTTACAAAGATTTCTATCGGTAATGCCGGAAAATATATTGTGGGAATCATCTTTATACTGATAACCTTCTTCACAAGTATCTGGCCTATCATCCTCTTCGCGCTGGAGACATTCCTTCCGAACCCCGGAGACTACAGCTTCCTGTACACAGGAAATATGGCGCATCTCACTACCAAGTGGTGGATGACAAATGAAAACATTACCGAGAACGGAATGTATGGTCAGCCCGGTATCCTTTACAACAAGACCATCTGGCATGCATTCTTCGGAACCCTGTTTCTTGCAGTGGTATGTGCCCTTATAGCAGGAACCATCGGAACACTTATAGGTTATGCGGTTGCCAAGAATAGAAGAAGCAAGTGGGCAAACTACGTTAACAATGTAGCCTTCTTGCCATATCTTATGCCATCAATTGCAGTTGGTGCAGCATTCTTCATTCTGTTCTCAAACGAGCACATCAATCTGTTCAATACTTACACACTGCTCATCATCGCAGGTGTTGTTAAGTACATACCGTTTGCGTCGAGAAGCTCGCTTAACTCCATGCTTCAGATAAGTAATGAGCTGGAAGAGGCGGCCATAATTCAGAACACGCCATGGATAAAGAGAATGACGAGGATCATCATTCCTATCCAGAAATCATCAATCATCAGCGGATACATGCTTCCGTTTATGACATGTCTCCGTGAATTGTCACTGTTCCTTCTGCTTTGTACACAGGGCTTCATCCTGTCAACAACACTTGACTATTTTGATGAGATGGGACTTTATGCATTCTCAAGTGCCATCAACCTTATTTTGATAGTGACGATTTTGGTATTCAATACATTGGTAAATAAGCTGACAGGAGCAAGTCTTGACAGTGGAATCGGAGGAAAGTAATCATGCCTGAGATTAAGTTGGAAAATATCACAAAGAGATGGGGAAAGTTTTTCGGTGTAGATAATGTAAGCCTGAACATCCCTGACAATTCATTCATAACACTTCTGGGACCTTCAGGTTGCGGTAAGACCACTATCCTTAGAATGATAGCCGGACTTGAGACACCAACTGAAGGAAGGATCACCATCGGAGATACAGTTGTATTTGATTCGGATGCCGGTATCAATGTTCCGCCAAACAAACGTAAGGTTGGTTTCCTGTTCCAGAACTATGCACTGTGGCCCAACATGACGGTTTATGAGAATATCTCCTTCGGACTTAAGAACATTAACGAAGAGATGCCGGATGTAGACATTGAGGCAAAGCAGACAGGAGATATGATCAGATCCCTTCAGAACGGAAACAAGGTGAAGGAGATCGTTTCCGAATGCTTCGATAAAAACGGAAAGCTGGATGAGAAGAAGGCTCTGGTTAAGCTTATTGATGCATTTTCACTTTCCATCTTTACTGCGAAGGAGCTGTTTGATCTCAAAATCCATGAGGCAGCTGAGCCTAATACCGCAGCACAGAGCAAGCTCGCGGATTATGAGAAAAAGCTTGAAGATATAAAGAAAAAATATGCCGGCGAAGGCAAAGAGCTTAACGATAAATTCGAGATAACCCAGGGCGGAAAGGTTCTGGAAACCAAGAGAAAGCTCACAAAGGAAGAGATCGATTCCAGAGTCAGAGCATGTTCAAGAATCGTTAAGATCGGTATGTTCATGGACAGATATCCTGCGGAGCTTTCCGGCGGCCAGCAGCAGAGAGTTGCCATCGCAAGAACACTTGCTCCGAGACCTCAGGTACTTTTCATGGATGAGCCTCTTTCAAACCTTGATGCGAAGCTCCGTCTCGAAATGAGATATGAGCTCCAGAGACTTCATGTAGAGACAGGAAGTACCTTCGTATATGTAACCCATGATCAGATGGAGGCCATGACTCTGGCTACCAGAATCTGTCTTGTAAACAATGGTGTTCTTCAGCAGTATGCGGCACCTCTTGAGGTTTACAACAAGCCTGCCAATCTTTTCGTTGCCGACTTCGTAGGTAATCCTTCCATGAACTTTGTGGATGCAAAGGGAACCCAGAAGGAGGACGGAAGCTTTGAGGTTAGTATCCTGGATGGAATCAAGGCAGAGTTTGTTCCTGAAGTAAAGATGGATATCGTCGAGTGGAGAAGCAGGAGAGATCAGGCAGACCGTGAAAAGGAAGAGCTTGAAAGAGAGAGACTCAGCCGTAAGGGTGCGGTTGAAAAAACCAACAAGGATGAGGTTTTCAAGTATCATATCCAGAAGGTTACAGAACAGGACGACAGTCTTCTGGATGAGCCGGTGATCACCGATGAGGATTATGTTATCGGTATCAGACCGGAGGCTATTGACATCGAAGAGAATGGCAGCATCGAGGCTACAGTATACGGTGCCATGCCCACAGGTATGGAGTCTACCCTCAAGCTTAAGATCGGTGATTTTCTTCTCACAGGTGTTATCTTCGGCGGCATGATCTACCAGATCGGACAGAAGGAAAGAATCGAAATCACAGGAAAGAACATTCTTCTGTTCGACAGACGATCCGGAAGACTCATCGCTAACGGAAGTCTCAGGATAAAAGGATAATTGTTTCATAATAAAATGACAGCCTCGGGGATTACCCCGGGGCTGTTGCTTTAAACTATGGTTTTATTTAATTCATTTAACTGGTGTTCCCCTCTAGGGAATTCTTTATCCAGTTCTTCTTTTATTAGTTCTTCTAATTCTTCCTGAGATAATCTCAAGAGTTCTTCGGGAATTTCATATCTATCGTCTTGTACATAGACAGTTTTATCCATCAAATCACCTCCCAAAACTCAAGCCCATATGAACTTGAAAGTGCTTTTAAAGCACATATTTGTGCTTCATATTCATCATGACATTTATTATAAAAATAAGCCACATACAAATCATAAAGTTTTTGTGAAATCATTTTTTCGGACTTGTCATATCTTCATACATTGTACCGGATCTGTGAATAAGCATTTCTTTTGCTTTTTTATAAATTAATCTATTAAGTTTTTTGTTGTCTGTT
>JAGAXP010000111.1 GCA_017940955.1 Oribacterium sp. | reverse complement strand
TTCCGGAACATCAATGAGATCGACCTTGTTGAAAAAAATGACCACAGGTATGTCCCGCTGTTCCATATGTATGAGAAATCTGTCCAGGAGACTCAGATTCGGGTCCGGATGTTTAAGGGCAAACACAACTACCGCCTGATCGATATTGGCAACCTCCGGACGTATCAGCTGGTTTTTTCTTGGAAGGATGCGGATAACGGATCCTTCCCGCTCCTTTTCGCTGTCCTGGACCGGTTCAATCTCCGCATCATCCCCAACCAGAGGTTTTTCATTACGGTTTCTGAAGATGCCTTTGGCACGACATTCGTAGTCTCCTTCTGAAGTGTGAACGTAATAAAAGCCTCCTATTCCTTTGTAGATTTTTCCTTTTAAAGACATTTTTACCTCATGAATCTTAGTTTGCGCGATACGGCCTTCAAGCGAATATTTATATTCATTTGAAGGCCAACGTGACATCGAGTAGGGGGTGCCTTCCCCCTACTCGATTAAGCAGCTTACTCCTCCGGGGAGAAAGCACATGCAAAGGAAGCGATGACAGTATCGGTGGAAGCATTAACAACCTCAACCACACCTGAAGGTATTCCTTCTTCGCCCTTTATAGTCGGGAATACAACCTGAAGCTCTGTTCCGATGGCGTAGGAACGGGCTTCCTGAAGAGTTCTGTAATGCTCTTCTCCGTTCACATCCTGACGGAGTCTTATGGACACCAGCATGGTTTCATTTGATCCCGGTTCCGCGCCGGATCCAAGGGAGACAGTGGTACTGATGGAACTGTACCAGCCGTCTTTGTCTGATGATATTGTCGTGAGATCCTGTGGGTCAACCGACTTAACGCTGGCAATTCCGTTAGCGCCTGCCGATACGGTAAAGCTTATTGTGGTGCCCTTTGGTACAGGAGTTCCGGCTGCTATGGACTGTCCTGTCACTATGCCTTCTTCAACGGCATTGTCCGGGAGATAGGAAATATTTCCCGGTGTCAGTTCAAGAAGCGACAGGGCTGTAAGGGCATCCTGTTCTGAGTATTCCTTAAGATCCGGAACATTGACCACATTCGCATTAAGTCCTCTTGAGACCACTATTTCCAGCAGCTCAGAGCCTGAAGAATCCGGCTTGTTTGTACGGATCACATATCCTGCGGGAACCGTATCCGAGTATTCTTCGGTTACACTGTAGGGAATGTCACGTTCCTTAAGGCGGGTCTCCAGATCCTGAAGCTTTGTTTCGTTGAGAGTGCTAAGGTCATAAGGATTGTTTTTATTGTAAAAAACAATTGTCTGAGGACCCTTGGAGACAGTTACCTCTATGGTGCTTCCGGCAGCGTAATCCTTGTCGGGATAGCTGATGATAACACCCTCGTTGTAGGTGTCGGAATATTCCGCACCGGATGATAATATCCTGATGTTATACTCTCTGAGCTCCTCTTCCGCTTCATCTAGGGTAAGACCGATTATGCCCTGAATACGGGTTTCAAGGGCGGAAATGGTAATGCTTACAGCAGTGGTTTCCTCTGTTTCTGCGACAGTGGTAGCTGCGGTTTCCAAAGGAGTGGTATCACGGGTGAAGAAATCCACCACATTTTTCCCTATGATCAGAACCAGTATCAGTATAGCGATACCGCATATGACCGTGATGATGCGGGAAAGCATAATGTGATCTCTTATTATATTGTGATCATAAAGGAAACCCGGTATTCCACTGTAGTGAGGCTGCTCCGTTTTTGAATCTGACTGATTCTGCATGGACTTAAGGTCATCGAGTTCAGCAGGCGAAAGTACCCTCGTTTCATCCAGGTCCTCGGGGATTTTTCCCTTAAAGAAAGAACCTCCCGGATCCTTAATCGCTTTCTGAAGATCCTCTCTCAGTTCTCCTATATGCTGATAACGTCTGGAGGGGCGCTTCTGCATACACTTGAAGACGGCGATATCAAGCGCGGGATAAACATCAGGAACCAGGTCACGGACTCTCGGGATCTTATTTTCCATGTGGGCAAATACCACAGCAACTGAAGTGCTTCCGTCATAAGGCACCTTGCCTGTAAGCATCTCATATAAGGTGCAGCCGAAGCTGTATATATCAGATCTTTCATCAGCCTGTCCGGAACGAGCCTGTTCAGGAGAGATATAATGTACCGAGCCCATGACGGTAGTGTTTACTGTCTGCTGGGTGGCAGCTCTTGCGATACCAAAATCGGCAACCTTAACAGTGCCGTCATCGGATACGATCATATTCTGAGGCTTGATGTCACGGTGTACTATGCCGTTTTTGTGAGCCTGTTCAATGCCTCCCACTACCTGAAGTGCCAGAGCGACGGCTTCCTTGGAGTCCATGGCTCCTTTTCTCTGGATATAGGTTTTTAAAGTGATACCTTCCACAAGCTCCATCACAATATAGTGGAGCTTATCCTCGTGATTATCCACGATGTCGTAAACTGCAACGATATTGGGATGGTTGAGTTTTGCGGCAGCCTGAGCTTCATTCTGGAATTTCCTGATGAAATCTTCGTCTTCACAGTACTCTTCCTTCAGGACCTTGATGGCCACTGCACGGCCCATCTTGGTATCTTTGGCACGGTAAACAAAACTCATGCCTCCCTGACCGATGAGGGAGTCTATTTCATATCTGTCATCAAGGATCTGACCTTCCTGAATCATCATGACTCTACCTCCTCTCCGTAAGGGTCAACAAGTACGATGCCGATGTTGTCTTTTCCGCCGTTGATATTGGCGATATCTATAAGTGCCTGTACTTTGTTTTCGACAGAATTCCGTTCCCGGACGATGTTGCGGATGCTTTCATTATCCGCCATGTTGCTGAGTCCGTCCGAACACATAAGAAAATAGTCTCCATCAGACAGCTCAACCTCAAAGAAGTCGGCAGCTACTCTGGGCTCGATACCCACTGCACGGGTTATGATGTTTCTGGAATTAAGGTAATCCTGTGAACCACGGCGCATAAAGCCGCGTCTCACCATTTCTTCCACGTAGGAATGGTCCCTTGTGATCTGCTTTATGGTATTTCCGTGGATGATATAAGCACGGGAATCTCCGATGTTACTTACGGTGATGACATTATCATCAATAAATGCGGATACCAGAGTAGTACCCATACCGCTGTAATTTTCGTCTTCCATGGACAGTTTGTACAGACGTTCATTTACAGAGGAAATGGCATTCTGTATAAGCTGAACAGAGGGAATGTCTTTTGGTGCTTCACTGATGTATTTTCTAAACTCTTCCACAGCAAAACGCGAGGCAAAATCACCTGCTTTATGACCTCCCATGCCGTCGGCCAGGAGGAAAAGATTAGGTAATGCCCCTACAGGCTTTGAAGTCGCAAAAACGTAGTCCTGATTCATACGTCTTTTACGGCCTTTGTCTGTCTTTGCAAAAAAGTCCATCATCTACTCCTTCGATAGGTAATCTCTTCGTAACTGTCCGCAGGATCCGGAGATATCCGAGCCCATTTCCCTGCGTATGGTGGCGGCGATGCCATTCTTTTCCAGGATATGCTGAAATGCTTCGATCTTGCTGCGATCCGGACGTTTCCAGTCTCTTTCCTTTATGGGATTTACAGGAATGAGGTTCACATGACACTGAAGCTTACCCTTCTGTTTCATGCCGTGTATGAGGCGGACAAGCTGCTGTGCCTCATTTTTGTTGTCATTAACACCTTCGACAACCGAATACTCGAAGGTTACACGACGTCCGGTTTTCTCAAAATAATACTCTATGGCAGGCATTATCTCCGACAGAGAATATTTATTGGCTATGGGCATGAGGGTTTTACGGGTTTCATCATTTGGCGCATGAAGGCTGAGAGCCAGGGTGATACCGTAATTCTCATCTGCCAGTTCTCTGATGCGGGGAACAATGCCGCAGGTGGATACGGTGATATTTCTGCGGGAAATATTGAGCCCGTTTTTATCGGAGATCATACGTATAAAACGGGTGAATTCTTCATAGTTGTCCAAAGGCTCTCCGGAGCCCATGATGACAATGTTGTCCACTCTTTCGCCGGTGTCTTTTTCCATCCGGTAAACCTGCCCGAGCATTTCACCGGATGTGAGGTTTCTGGCAAGCCCCTCCAGGGTTGAAGCACAGAACCTGCAGCCCATACGGCAGCCCACCTGGCTGGATATACATACGGAATTTCCGTGCTGGTATTTCATCCATACGGACTCGATAACATGACCGTCCTTCATACGGTTTATGAATTTTTTGGTTTCATCGATCCGGGAGGTGAGAACCTCAACGGTCTCCGGCAGTGTGGCATAGTAGTCCTCTGAAAGCTTTTCCCGGAGAGACTTTGGGAGATTGGTCATTTCATCAAACCCGTCAGCAAGCTTCACATGAAGCCATTGATAAAGCTGTGTAGCGCGAAAGGACTTCTCCCCCATGCTTTCAATTAATTCTGTTAATTCATTTATTTCAAGGTCTCTTATATTTTTCATCCCAATAAATTTGTATATTTTTCCGGCATCCGATTTATTCTGAAGCCTTGCCTGAAACTCTGATCCTTCAGGCCTTCCTTAACACACAAAGGTAAAAGCCGTAAAGGTTTTCTTCTCTGTCTTTTTATACTTTTTTGAATACGCACAGGTAAAAGCCGTCGGAAGGTTCTCCCGGTAAGAACTTTTTCTCTTTATCCAGAGTGAAGCCCGGAAGGGAAAGTATGAAATCCCTGTTGTCTTCATTTTCCTCTTTGCTGAGTGTGCAGGTGGAATATATAAGCTTTCCGCCGGGTTTTACATATTTTGTAACGGTGGTAAGGATATCTCTTTGAAGTGTCTGCAGCTCCTTTATGCTGTTTAATGAAGTATTGAAACGGATGTCAGGCTTTTTGCCCATGATTCCAAGTCCCGAACAGGGGAGATCCGCCAATACGATGTCAGCTTTTCCGTTGCCGGACTCGTCCAAAAGTGCAGGGTCAGGAACTCTTGCATCAAACACCTTTGCGGAAATATTATCAAGGGAAAGACGTTCGATGTTTTCGTTGATAAGTGTGATCTTATCTTCGGTAAGGTCTCTCGCATCAACATGACCGGTTCCCTGAAGAAGCTCAGCTATATGACAGCTCTTCCCGCCGGGAGCGGCGCAAACGTCCACCACCAGATCTCCTGCATGAGGATCCGCTTCTATTCCGACCTGTTGTGAAGCATAATCCTGGACAGTTATATCTCCGCTCTTGAAAAGCTTTGTTTTTGAGATATTTCCATCCATCACTTCAGAGTGTCCATCCTTAAAACGTACATAGTTCTTTTTTGAACCCTTTAAAAACCAGTCAAGCATCTGCTCTGTGGTTTCTCTTCCGTACATTACCCTGAGATAATCATAAAGCCATAAAGGTGTACTCAGACGAATATAGGCAGGGGTCTTTCCTGTATGGGCAAGATCAGCAAATATGGTCTCCTTTTCCCTTGATATGGTTCGGAGGACTCCATTAACGAAGCCTGACAAAAGTACGATCTTTTTGCTGCCTTGTGATTTAATGAAGCTGACCGCCTCATTAATGGCTGCACTGTCAGGAACTCTGTCCATATACAGAATCTGATAAGAGGACATACGAAGAACAGTCCTTATCAGGGGATCCATATTCTTGGTGTGTGTTTTACTGTGCCTGTTCAGAATGAAATCAATCTGGATGGTATACTCCAGGGTTCCCTCAACGAGACGTGTGATGAAGCCGCGGTCACGTTCTGTCAGATTGGTGTATTTCTGAAGCTGTTCTCTCAGAACGATGTGGGAAAACAGCTTTTCCTCCAGGATCTTATTAAGGCTATAAATCGCAATAGACCGCGGTGTAACTGCGGTCTTTTCCTGAGACCTTCCGGCGTGCGTATGCGGGCGGGAAGATTTATTATAAGGTTTTTTAAAGGGCTTTTTATTTTCCATAAGATTCCTATCTTCTTCTTCTTCCGCTTCCACGTGTAAGTAAAACCAGACGTAAAAGCTGAAGAACTGAGGACGCGGCAGCTGCAACATAGGTTAATGCGGCAGCCTTGAGAACAGCCTTGATACCGTTAAGCTCGCTGTCATTCACCATACCGTATTCCGCCAGAGTCTGAACGGCCCTTCTGGAGGCATCAAATTCCACGGGTAAAGTCAGAAGCTGAATAGATATGGCGACCGCAAAGGTGATTATCCCGATCTGAATGAGAGATGTCATACTGATGATGAATCCGAAGAATATCAGCGGAAGTGATACCTTTGACGCAATGGCGCAAATCGGAGAAATGGTTCTGGTAAGGATCAGCGGCTGATACCCCCTTGCGTCCTGTATAGCGTGTCCGCACTCATGTGCAGCCACACCGATGGCAGCAATGGAGGTACTGTTGATGGTTGACTGACTGAGATTCAGTACCTTCTGACTGGGTACATAGTTATCGGTGAGACTGCCGGCGATGCCCTGGATTCTGACATTGTTAATGCCGTTTCTCTCAAGTATCATCTTGGCAGCCTGTGCTCCCGTAAGACCGGAAAAAGCCTGCACATGCGAATACTTCTCAAAGGTTGCCTGCACATTGTGGCTTGCGATCATACTGAGAACCACACCTATCAAAACAAGAAAATAAGTCCAATCATATCCATAATACATCGGATATCCATACATAGTGATCACCTCCTGATATTAAAAACGATAGCCCTTAAGAAAATCAGCGGCTGTCATACGTTTTTTTCCTTCCAGCTGAAGTTCGTTGATCTTCAGGAAATCTTCTCCGCAGACGACAATGAGATTTTTCTTATGATCCGTGAAAAGACGTCCCTCCATGGATTTATCGGAATTCTCCGGGGTCCTGTCTGTAGTCAATACAGCTGCTTCTTCCAATGCACCTGCATCAAAAAATTCTTTGGAAACTACATCCGCATCCCAGAGCTTCAGCTGTTTTCCGGAAAGGAAAGTGTAGGCTGATGGCCATGGATTAAGTCCGCGGATCTTTCTTTCTGTTTTTACTGCCGGCTCCGACCAGTTGATAAGACCGAAGGACTTTGTGAACATGCCTACCTTGGTTGCGGCATCATGATCCTGAGGAGTACGGGTAATGCTTCCGTCGGCAATCTTCTCAAGGGTTTCCACAATGAGTTCCCCGCCGAGCACAGCCAGCTTATCAAAAAGACTTCCGCCGGTTTCCTTTGGATCCAGAGCTGTTTTTTTGGTGAGAAGAATGTCACCTGTGTCCAGTCCCGCATCCATCTGCATGGTAGTGACACCTGTCTCAGGGTCGCCATTAAGGACTGCCCACTGGATGGGTGCAGCTCCACGGTATTTGGGAAGCAGTGAGGCATGAACATTGACACAGCCATACTTTGGAATGTCGAGGATTTCCTGAGGGAGTATCTGACCGAATGCAGTTACGACTATAACATCCGGTGCAAGGTCCTTCAGAAGCTTTTTGGCCTCCTCGTCGTTCCGTATTTTTAAAGGGGTGATGACAGGGATAGAATGACTTTCCGCGGCGATCCTAACGTCGCTTTTCTGTGCTTCCCCGTGACGTCCCTTCGGACGGTCAGGCTGTGTCACCACAAGGCTTATCTCATGTCCTGCTTTGTACAGTGCTTCCAGGGTGGAAACCGCAAAATCAGGTGTGCCCATAAATATGACTTTCAAAAGACTACCTCCCTATATACGTAAGATTTTTACCGTTTATCTCTGACATACAGATGCAGATCTATCCGGCTCCCTGTAATGAATCTTTATTCCTCGTCTCCGTAATCGTACTCTTCAAGATTCTCGTAAGTTACATCCTCCAGTTCACCTTCAACCTTTTCAGTGTAAAGGATGCCGTGGAGATGATCGTTCTCATGAGCCATGGCACGGGCAAGCAGACCCTCTGCATCAAATTCATACTCTTCCATGTTAATGTCATAGGCCTTTACGTGTACCTTAAGCGGACGTGTTACAACGCCCTCCTTGCCGGGTACTGAAAGACAGCCTTCCTCTCCGGTCTGGCACTCCTCGCCTATGGCTGTTACAGTTGGATTGATGCATACGTAACGTTTGCCATCTCCGATATCAACAACAAAAAGCTGTCGGAGTATACCAACCTGCGGAGCTGCAAGTCCGACACCATTGGCATCATACATGGTTTCAAACATATCCATGATAAGCTCCTTTGTGCGGTCGGAAATATTTTTTAAAGGCTTACACTCCTTCTCAAGGATTGGGTCGCCGATTACTCTGATTGTTCTTAAAGCCATTTTTTACTCCATTCTGAAAATATAGTTTCTTTATCACAGGCCGAGGTTCAGGTGGATTTAACCGTAAAACACCGGCACATGGGATTTACTGAAGGTCATAGTTAAGCATAACAAATCCACGCTTGTCTTTTTCCCGGACAAGCGCAGTAAATCTGTCCCTTAACTGTATGATTATATCATGTTCAGGATGTTTAATATACACGATTTTTCGGTATATGTCATTCACCTTATATACGCTTGCCTCCAGGGGACCGATAAACTCCGCTTTTTTTTCTGAACAATCCGGCTTAAACAGCTCAGATACCGAATTGCTGATAAGTGTCAGGATTTCCTCGTCCTTTGATAATAGCTGTATGGTCATGAGGTATTCCAGAGGCGGATAACCCATCAGCCTGCGGAAGCTGATCTCTTTTTCGTAAAACAGCTTATAATTCTGAGTGGTTGTAAGAGCTATAGCGTAGTGATCCGGCTGATATGTCTGGATAATGACATTGCCGGGACCCCCTGCCCTGCCGGCTCTTCCCGCTGCCTGGGTGATAAGCTGAAATGTTCTTTCGGAAGACCGGAAATCCGGTGCCGAAAGACTTAAATCTGCGGCTATAAGACCTACAAGGGTCACATCCGGAAAGTCGTGTCCCTTTACGATCATCTGGGTTCCTATAAGTATGTCTGCCTTATGATTCCTGAACTGTTCCAACAGCTTTTCGTGACCGCCCTTGTTTTTGGTGGTATCTGCATCCATACGGATCACAACGGCCTCGGGAAATGTCTTTTTCACAAGGCTTTCAAGTTTTTCGGTTCCGAAGCCAAAGGGAGCAAGATACGGGCTGCCGCAGTTGGGGCATGTCTTCATAAGCGGTGTTTCATGCCCGCAATAGTGGCATCGAAGTATCCCATCCCTGTGAAGAGTCAGGGAAACATCGCAGTGAGGGCATTTTATGGCTTGCCCGCAGCTTCTGCAGGATACGAAGCTGCTGTACCCTCTCCGGTTCATGAATAGCATGATCTGCTGACGGGCTGACAGCTTTTCTTTTATGAGCTCATAAAGTCTTTCCGAAAAGACACTGCGGTTTCCGTTTTCAAGTTCGGTTCGTAAGTCGATTATCTCGGTTTCGGCGAGATTTGAACCCTGTCTTGCTCTCCTGTGAAGTTCAAGAAGAGTGATGCTTCCCTTCAGGGCTTCTGTGTATATATGTACCGAAGGGGTGGCGGAACCATATAGAACGGGACATTGGCTTAATTTTGCTCTTTGGTAGGCAACCTCCCGGGTTTCGTATCTGGGGGCTGTTTCTGATTTGTAGGCACCTTCGTGCTCTTCGTCCATGATTATGATGCCAAGCCTGTCAAAGGGAGCGAATATGGCTGAACGGGGTCCCACCAGGATGTCGACTTCCCCTTTCTCACATTTCATATACTGCTCGTAACGCTCGCCCATGCTCATGCGTGAATTCAGTATCGCCACACGGCCTTTAAATCTGGTTGAGACTCTTATAACAGTCTGGTATGTGAGGGAGATTTCAGGTATGAGCATGATGACTTTATAGCCGGAGCTTATGACCTCCTCCATTACATGAAGGTATACTTCGGTTTTTCCTGAACCGGTTATTCCGTGAAGAAGATACCGGGGTACATCCTTTATGCCGGAGTCCCTGAGTCTTTCAGAGTCCGGCATGGATTCTTCAGGTGATTCCGCAGCGGATTCTGAAGTGTTCCGGCACTTCCTGAAGCCATCGATCACAGTATCGGCAGCAGCCTTTTGTTCGGGATTAAGCTCATGGTAATCATCCTTTTCATCCTGATACCTTAAAAGAGGATCTATACGGCGTGAATTCTTTCGTACGGCGCGTTTCACAGGAAGTACGGTTTTCAAACACTGGATAAGGGTTGTTCCGTATTCCGTTGACATCCAGGAAGCAAGACTTATGAGCTGTTCCTTAACGGATATCGCATTACTCAGAACCTCCCTGATATCTTTAACACGGGAGGGATCGTAATCCACGGTATCTGTAAGACCTATTACATAACCTGTTTTTTTGGCATTAGAAACACCAAAGGGGATAGAAACTCTATCCCCGGCGTTTACCTTCATTCCTTCAGGTATTCGATATGTATAAGCTCTGTCCAGAGCTTCGTTTGTAATGTCTACTATGATCTTTGCGTACATTTATACAATATCCTGTTTAAAGGCTTTAACGATCTCGGTAAGCTTCATACTGTTGGAACCCTTGAAAAGTATCACATCCTGATCCTTTGCAATGGCTTGTATAGTGTTTTTGAGCTCTGAAAAATCGTTGAAATATTCTATGGTCGGTTTTTTGCCGGTCCTGCTCCTGGTATCGCTGTCACCAAGAGAAATGTCGTGAGCATCAAAGGCTGCGTTGATGCCGGCACCTATAGATGCTGCTCTTTCACCGTAGAGAAATACTACATCAATTGGAAGAGTCGCAAGGTAAACACCTACCTCGCGGTGATAATCCAAAGTATTCTCTCCGAGTTCAAGCATATCGGCAAGAACTGCTATCTTACGGTTTCCTTCAAGCTGCGATAAGGTGTCAAGACCTGCTTTCATGGAAACCGGTGATGCGTTGTAGGCATCGTCTATGATTGTGACGCCGTCTTTGGTTTTAAAGGTTTCTCCGCGGCCTGTAACTCCGGTGAAGGACATGAGTTTATCCTTTGCATTTTCCGTATCCACGCCGGCAAATTCCGCTATATGCATGGCTGCCGAAGCATTCTGAAGCATGTGATCACCCTTGACGGAAAGCGTCAGAGGATAGTCATCCATGGAATACTGTCTTATGGTGAGACTGATATCCTTTGCTATTCCGAAGTCATGGATACTGTCCGGGGTGAGTTTGCTTAAAATAGGATCGTCCGCATTGACATAAAGGATACCACCGTCAGGTGTACCGTCAAGGATATGAAGCTTCTCACGGAGAATGTTCTCCTGGGTTTTAAGCTGCTCTATATGTGCGATGCCGATATTGGTAATGACTGCGGCATCCACACAGGCGATCTGAGCGATTCTTGTCATCTCTCCCGGCTCCGACATTCCAAGCTCGATAACCGCGATATCTGCTCCCGAGCGGGCCATCTGAAACATTGTGATAGGGACTCCAACCTGGGAGTTTGCATTGCCGGCGGTCTGGAATACCTTTTTTCCAGCGCTGAGTGCTGTAGCTATCATGGTTCTGGTAGTGGTCTTTCCCACGGAACCTGTTACTCCTATCACAGTGCCATGG
>JAGAXP010000110.1 GCA_017940955.1 Oribacterium sp. | reverse complement strand
GAAAAGCTGGAAACCGATCAGCTTGGTGAGGAGCTTCGTGTTCTGTATGTCGGTATGACGAGAGCTGTTGATAAGCTGATACTTACAGCTACCGTAGGTGATGCCGAAAAGCTTCTGGAAAAGTTCGGGGATACGGAAAAGGGGCTCAGCACAACTGCTGTCAGAAATGCATCAAATTACCTTGACTGGATAGTTATGTCAGAAGGAAGGCTGAAACTTGAAGATAAAAGTGAGGTAAGAGACATAAGAAGTCCCATTTCCGTTAAGGTATACACTTTGTCGGATATACACAGGATCATGCAGGAGAGGGAGGAAAGTCTGGAGGAGCAGCAGGCGTCCCTCATTCAGCAGATAATGAACCTGGATACAGAGGATGATGAGTATCAGAAAGAGCTTCTTTCTTTTTCATATAATTATGCACATCAGGATGCGGTCGGACTTTATCCGAAGCATTCTGTTTCGGAGCTTAAGGAAGCAGAGATTGAGAAGTTTGAAACTGAACGTCATTCCGAAGCGGAAGGACCTTGGATGATTGCGGCGGATCATTCGGATACAGAGGGATTTTCTGCCGGGGATTACGGATCCGGGAAGCCGGATGTACTTAAGGCCGGTAAGGCAGGTGCGGTAGTTGGTGATGCCTACCACCGTGCTTTTGAAAAGTATGATTATGAGGATGCTCCTGAGAGATTTATGCAGCAGCTGAAGGAGAAGCTGACTGAGGAGGAATATAAGCTTATAAAAGAGGAACGCTTTAGGTGTTTCATGAACAGTGATCTCGCTTCACGTTTCAGAAGGGCACAGAGGAACGGTGCCCTTTTCAGAGAACGGCATTTCATGCTGAATCTTCCGCATAATGAGCTGTTTGGGACAGGAACTGTGAAAGAGCATATACTGCTTCAGGGCATAATAGATGCATTCTTCATAGAGGACGATGAGATAGTGCTCGTTGACTATAAGACAGATCATGTGAAGACAGAAGATATACTTGTCGGAAGGTATAAAAAGCAGCTGGAGCTTTACGCGAAGGCACTTGAATCAATTACAGGTAAAAAGGTGAAGGAAAGGCTCATTTATTCTGTGACTTTAGGGAAAAGCATTCCGGTGTAAAATTCAGAGAAAAAAGATGAAAAAACCACGCTGCAGAGTCCCGGTTGGATTCGCTGGCGTGGTTTTGTTTTTTTAGGCGACTGAATTGGATCCGTACGGCACTTCTTCAGTCTCTTTTCTTTATTCAATTATGCTTCAGGATCAGCCTCATCGTTCTTTGCTATGATGATCTCCTGTGCATATGGAAGTGACTCTATCCATTCACAGAAAGTGTGCCACTCCTCAAGCTTATGGTATCTTCTTGCAAAGTAGATATTGATGAGGGTCTCGTAGTTGAGAGTGACTGTTCTCATCTGATTGTAGGATTCGGGAATCATCTGAATGAGGTCGTACCAGTCGTCCTTGTTCTTGCCCTCCGACATGTATCGCTGACGTATCTTCTCGATTTCAGCGATGTAATCCTTCATTATTTTTTCGGCATCAGCTGTAAGATGATCATGGGAAAAGTCATCGTACTCGATAGGCTTGCTGTGGATCTTATGCATGGTGGAGGTTGAGTTGGCAACTGTTGCTATCTTATAGGTATCATACTCCTTCCACCAGTAGATAGGGGCTGTGATATCGCAGCATACCATGATCATACGAACGTACTTGCGGTGATCTGAACCTGCGATACGGAGACGCTTGGCAAGGGAAAGATCGTTGGGGCCGAGAATATAGTTTCCTTCTTCATCATAGGAACTGTCTGAACGTGCCCAGGAGTTCAGAGGATTACGTGCGCCTCTCATGGCATTTTCAAGATTCATAACAGAAGTTCTTTCAATTTTAATCATATATACCTCTTTCTAAATTAATTAGATTAAAAAGCATTTTTATCACCGACTATTGTATCAGATTTGTCAATAAGAAACATTAACAAAAAGAATGGTTAAATTTTTATCAACCCAATGTCTTAAGTTGTTGTTTGTGTTCTATTACAGTGTTATAATTTTTAACAACGTTAAAAAAATAACGATTGGCATCGTAATTTGAATATATTGCCAACCGGACACTAAAGTATAAAAAAGGAGATTGTGTTATGGCAAGATTTTGTTTACCAAGAGATGTTTATCATGGCAAGGGCTCACTTGCAGAGCTTAAGAACTTTAAGGGCAAGAGAGCAATGATCTGTGTAGGCGGCGGTTCCATGAAGAAGTTCGGCTTCCTTCAGAAGGCAGAGGATTATCTCAAAGAAGCAGGCTTTGAGGTTGAGATCTTTGAGGGTATCGAGTCGGACCCTTCTGTTGAAACTGTTATGAAGGGT
>JAGAXP010000109.1 GCA_017940955.1 Oribacterium sp. | reverse complement strand
GGTCCTGAATGCTGATATCTCCTGAAGATTATCATCAAGCATGACTGCTCCTATTTCTATAGTTTCCATCCTGCAGATCCTTCTTGCATCTGATTTCTTTGCGACATAATTCATCTCAAGATCAACAACGATATGTTTCATGGTTCCCTCCAATATTTGATGAAAATGCTAATCCTTCTGTGCTTATGGAAACATAATAATATGTAGCCCAGTGAAAAAAATGTACATACAGTTATTGCATAGTTTTATGTGATTCTATACATCATGGTTATACAAGGAAAATATGATGTATGATTTGCAATCCTAAGTAACTAACCTCATATCTATTAATTCGGTTTGAGGGAAATTTATTTCCGTGATATAATTATGATGAAAGAAACTTTCAGCAACCCGCATTTCAGGTTCATTTGAGAAAGGATATCTGATGAAAAGAATAATCGTTACACTGCTTATGGCAACGTTACTCCTAAACGTTGCTGCATGTTCCGGGACCAATTCTAAAGAGACAGCCTCTGAAGCTTCACAAACTTCTGCTAATACTCCTGAGACCACAAAAGCAGCTGAGACTACCACCGAAGCTGAAACAACCGAAGCTGATTCCCTAAGTGAAGCCATGCGTGCAATGGTCGGAACCTACCATCTAATAAACTACTATAATCCGGAGCCTTTCACCTCCTGGCTGTACCCGGAACTTAGGAATCATGAGGATACAACAGGTGAAGAAATAGGAACTCTTATCCTTAACGAAGATGGAACAGCTCAGGCGACCTATCCAGGCGAAAAAATAGAATTCACTTGGGATGACAAAACATTCTATATAAATGAAAACCCCATTGAGATATCAACAGGCGGTGATCAGATTTACATCCCTCTTGAAAACGACATAACACTTACCTACAGCCAGTTTAGTGAGGAAGAAATATATAAAAATAATGTGGAGCATGCAGCTAAGCGTAAACCTATTGATGAATCTGACTATACTTTAGGCGAACCTGTCATGCTTAAGTTTCACGCTTCCGGCAAAGATAACTATTTAATTTCAATTCCTGTCACAAATAACAGCAGCGACAAGATACTTGTACTCGATATGGTAACCTATGCCCTCGTCTCTCCTTCAGGTGAGGAGAAAGGATACAGATATGCCTGGGCAGGTGTAACTCATGCTATCCTTCCGGGAGAAACAGGCTATTTATTTGATCAAACCTTAGTAGAAAATATTCCTGAAAATGTGACTGTCCAGCCGGATATATCTGAGATATGCGAATGGACCGGGGAATATAACAGGTTTGAAATAAGAAACTTTGAAATGCATACAACCAATAAAGATAATGTCGTAATTCACAGGCCGACCGGTGTAATAGATATCCCTGCGGGCTATACCCCTAATATGTTTGAGGTAGATGTCATTTGCCTCGGAAAAGACGGCAGTTTCATTGGCTATGGTTGTGCAAATGAAATCTCCAGAGATGTTAACCCGTTCAATTATCTTGAGATTCCTGAAGGTGGTGGAGAAGCAGAATTTTTGGTAAACATGGATGGTTTAATCGCTGATCCTTCCTTTGACACATCTCAGATTGATCATTATGAATATATAGCATCTGATCCTTACTATTATAGCTGGGACTGGTAAAAATCTCTGACTGTATAGTTACCTTAAAGAACTTTTTGGTATATCGATGGCATCTGCCGCAAGGAGGAAGCCTATGTCTGGTGAAATGAAATACTGTCGCAATTGTGGTCAACAAATAAGCAGAAATGCGAAATTCTGCAAGTATTGTGGAATGCGGTTCCAAGTGATGAAAGAGGAATCAACTCCAACTATCAGATACTGCCGTAATTGCGGAGAAGGAAATTCAATAGGAGCATCCTTCTGCCGTAATTGCGGAAAAATGCTCGGGCAACCAGTGTCTGGACAGCCTGCACAGACACCTCCACCTGTGAATCCTGGTCAGGGTCAACCGTGGACAAATACTAACCCTAAAGCACAGCCTTCTAAAGGATCAAAGAAAGGTATGGGCAAATTAGGCATTTGTTTAATAATCGTTGCGACTTTATTTGTTGCAGTCATGGCAGTTAAATCATACCTTAGTGTATTCCATAATGGCGAGCCCACTGTAACCTATAAAATGCAAGGGCAAGGGCAGACGAAAATCCCTGCTAAGAAAGAAAATGATAAAGAATATGATGAATCAGACAAGGATATATGGAAACTCACTGATGAGCAGAAACAGGAATATGCCCTTCTAGCAGAATTACCGGATATGGAACCTGTGGAAGGCGATGTATTCCCGTTTGCAGAGCCGATGTCAGCACATGACTATGACTGGAAGTTCGTGGGAGAAGAAAACCAGGATGAGACTGAAACGGAACAGAAAATGCCTGCCGAAGAGCTACCGCAAATGAACCCTTCTCCCGCTTTTTCTGTGAGTCCGATAAAAGGTATCACCATTTCGGCGGATGAGGGTGCCCTCGATCACGAGCGTACTTTTACCATTACAGAAGTATCTGATGAGGAATACCGGTCACTGAATGATGGCCTTGAAAAGATTGACAACATGAGTGCTGTCATAGGCGCCTGGGAACTGGACGCAGGACTCAAAGACGATGAAGTCCTTCCCGGTGGCTTTACTATGGAATTTGATCTTTCAGAACTTGAAATCGATGAGGATCTGTATGATTCACTTTGTGTCTACCGGGTGGATGATTCCGGAAACTGGTATCCGTACGCAGTACAGCAGGACGGTAAGAATCTGAAGATTACAAGCAGCCAGAACAGCCTTATACTAATTGGATGTCTGGTAACCCTGCCACTACTTCCGGATATATTTACAACGATGATGGGTGTAAATAGCGGTGCTGTTTATGATCCTCGCGCCAAATCGTTCTATGTAGAGGTTGACGGTAAGCGTACCTTTCAAATACTGGCCACACGAAATGATGTATTTGACCAGATGGAGAAAGTGTCAGAGAAACAGTTCGAGGAAGCGCGTATCAATGCTCGCAGAGAGGCAAAGAAACAGTATAAGGAATATCTGGGGTATTCAGATGAAGAGGAAAAGTGGTTGGAATACACCGGAAAGGATTACTACCGCATTTATATAAAGTGTCTGAAGGCAGAACTTGCGAAAAATCCTATAACGATGGAGTACCAAAAGCAGCTGATAAATTTACAGAATAATTCCGATGCATTACTTCAGGTCCTTAAGCCAGTTATCATGGTAATTGATTACAGCCGTGAAGCTTACCGCTATCTGAGAGATCACACCGGTGCAAAGATGCCGGACCATATTGTACGCATTGAGCTGTCAGACGATGATGTTAAGGCATACGGTGTTACAGTTCCAAGTTACACATTTACACGTAATCCTTATATGGTTCTATTTCTCAAAAAATATGCGGATGGAAGTAAACTTGACCAGGAGAAACTTCTTCTGACTTTGGTACATGAGCTTTTTCACGTCATTCAGCGCGGGTATAAATCTCCATATACTGCAGATTATAAGTTCGACGAAGTTTCGGCTCAGGTAGTGGAATGGGAGGCATACGATTGGTTTTACGAACAGGGTAAGATTGTTAACGATTTGGATTCTTGTCTGGACAACCTTGAGCATCTCGAGTGTTTTGCAATCCCATTGGATAAATTTAGCGTAAAGGCCTATCCTGAAGGAGAACTTAAACTTGATGAAAGTAAAAAATCTTTTACGGACTATGTGAAAAAGCTGAACCCATTTAATAAAGAAGCTGATGTAGCATATCCTATCGCACCTTTTTTAAGGTACATGATAGAACAGCATATTACCCAAAAGGATAAATATTGGGGCAGAATTCTTACACGTTATGGAAATCTAAACGGAAAATGGTCATTTACGTCGATCCTCAAAAGCTGTTTTCTTGTGTCTGACAATATGCTCACGAAGGATTACCAGGATTATGCGAGTCATGACCAGGTAAAATTCTTTAAATATGTTAAAGGTCATCCGGAAATCAATGAGGGATTTAAACCGATAACCATGCTGAAACCCGGTGCGAAGACGGGAGTCGAACTGGTAAATCGAGACTATGTAATACGTGCAAGGCAACTTCGATTTATGCCCACTAGCGAATTCACGGATACAGCTATTGTACTGAAAAAGCACTCTGGATTTGATGATGTAATGAGTGACTTTCGTATCATTCCGGCCGGTCTTGAAAAGGATAAGGATTGGAGGGAATGGGCATCTGGAATATTCCTGGATACTAAAACTATCAAAAAAAACACCCGTACTCCATTGATTTGTGTACTGTTGGAAGCGGACGGCGGAACAGCAGAAAAAACAGAAGGATGGTTCAGCGATACACCGGCTGGATATGACCTTTATTTGATGACTGCACCGGATGCCCCGAAATCAAGTGTCGCGGGAACCACAGTGAAAGTTGAACCGATGAAACTCCGAACAAAAGACCTGGAAGAAGTTGTAGACGGTGTTGTCTTCACCCTGAAACTCGATAAAACGATCGTCCATGAAGAACAAGTCCTGTATAAAGGATGGGATAAACCATGGTCTATAGATCTTTCCGGACTTCGCATCGGAGGAAAGCCGATAACAGAGGAGCAGATTGGACAGCTTAAATTATCAGTTCGAGAGAGCGTTACAGGAACCTATGGAGTAAGCGGTCAGGATCCGTGTCTGGGACCTGCCGTCGAAGTGCCATTGACCAATATCTTCTTTGATGAACTTGCTATATCAGAGACCAGACTACGCATAACCGTGGAAGGAATATCTGTTACAAAGAAGGAAGAATCGAAAATCGGTAAAACAAAGATTTTGGAAGAAGATACTGTGTCTCGGAAGGTTTATGCAACTATACGAAAGGGTGCAGATTTTACATTCCGTACGGAGTCTCTTGAACATGGAGAAATGGTAGCTTTATGTGAGTTTTTTGACAGTGCAGGTCAACCGAAAGGAAAGCACATGATTATGAATGAATCCGGCGTAATAAAATGTGGCAACGTAGACATACCGGGACTAGACAGGATGGAGGAAAAGAAAGCAGAAAACGGAAAGGATAATTATATAGAATGGACAATCAAACCTCCAGATGGCACTGAAAAAATCATTTTGGTCATGACAGTTACCCGTGGTGAAGGCGGTCGTTCCCGAGAAGTTATGGAGATTACAGTTGTTCCGTGATAAAACTGTTTTAATGTAATAATAGAATCACCTTAAACAACATAGAAATAAACAATCGGTATTAAGTATGCCGTTCTCAGTCGAAGAAATATGAAAAACAAAAGGAGGTATCCATGAAGAAAAGAAGCGTAATAGGTTTGACAGTGGTTTTGTCAATTCTTATGACCCTTCCTGTTTTTGCAGGCGAATGGGTCAAAGACAGCAACGGGTGGTGGTTCCGAAATGATGACGGATCTTATCCTGCTGGAGGCATTTACAATATTGGTAATAAAAACTATGCCTTCAACGACCATGGCTACATGGTGGAAAATGCCTGGTACGAGGATCCTGATACAGGCAAATGGTTCTATGCTCAGGGAAGTGGCGAGCTTGCAAAAAACAAATGGATCGGTAATGATTTTTATGTGGGGAGCGACGGTTCCATGATGACAGATGCCTGGACCCCTGGCGGATACTATGTTGGCACCGACGGGAAATGGGTCCCCGGAAAGAAAGAAAAAGAGGAAGAGAAAAAGTATTCCGGGAGTGCTTACGATTTAGTAAGTTCCGCACATTTTGCCCAAATAGATGACAGTGTAGGTGACTACAACCAGAACACCTTAGATACAAGCGGTTACGGTGACAGTGCTGGCATCAAAAACTGGTACAGCTGGGACTCAGGGTCTTCTAAATCAAGCTCATCTGGATCGGACAGTTCGGGTTCATCCTCTAAAAGTTCTAATAACTATGATGATTCCCAAGATGCAATAATTACGGAAACTTTCTATTGAAAAGTAAACTACAGACATTATCTATGCCGAGAAGCCTATTAATATAGGTTTCTCGGCTTTAATTGTAGGTCGTGACCACGTGCCATGCGCTATGCGGGTGGGTATTCTAGTTATACAAAATCACCGTATCCTGACTATAATAGTAGTGCTCAAGCCACTATGTAGAAAGGATACGGTGATAAAAATGGCGAATAAAGAATACTCGCTCGCTCATACGAAATGGATGTGTAAATATCATATCGTATGTACACCAAAGTATAGACGAAAAGTAATTTACAATCAATATAAGGAAGATTTGCGTGACGCAATAAAGCATCTATGTAATTAGTGTATGCTCAAGAACTAAAATGCCTTGAAATTGCTGACTTTTTAGCCTAAAAATGAATGAGATAATTGATGCAAGGAATTACATCAAAGTTTCTCAAAAACCTTGCACTTTTCGCGGAGAATCCCATGTATAAGAAAAATCAAAATCATCAGTTTAGTCTCGGAGATTTCAATCAGCCAATGGGTCTAAAACTTGATCCAGAGAAT
>JAGAXP010000108.1 GCA_017940955.1 Oribacterium sp. | reverse complement strand
GGCAATGATATATCCGCTTTCCTCGTCACCCTCCTCCATGGCAAAGTTGATTTCCATTTCGCAGGTTTTGTATTCGGATTTTCCCAGCAGTTGTTCTAAAAATCCCATAGAGGATACCTTTCAATTCTTATAATGTATTTTAGCAGTATCTTTGAAATCCTAAAAATATATATAACCATAAATCTTTGGTTACATCTTCGTAATACTATTATATATATCGAACGAATTAAACATTAACATAACCACCTTATAAATACGATTTAAAAGCCGAACTTATAATTAAGTGATATCAGGAGGACAGGTATGATCAATATAACTAAAAAGGCAGCTTTAAATTATCTGGAGGAAGCATTAAGCGAATCCAGCCTGAAGGAGATCTCCGACAATATATATAATACAGCCATAATCGGATATGAGGCGAGTGAACCCAATGCCATGACCTACTATTGCAGAGCTTTCAATATCACGGCATACGGCGTTGAGAATCAGTACAAGGGTATCCTTTCAGATTTCCTTTTGGAATACCCTCCGGAGAACCTGCGCAAAGCTTTTTCCCAGATTTTTACACGCTATCCCAAAGGCATGACCACAGAAGCTCCGACCTTTGCCGATGTTTTGGAATCGCAGCTTGCAATTGATGCCAGGGAAGCTTCCGAAAAAGATGAGGACGGTGTTCTCAATGTATTTAAACCATTTTTTAAGACAAAGAAATAATTCATGATATAAGAGCAGTGAAAAATCCCATCCACGATCATTTTTAACCATGGATGGGATTTTTTCATAGTTTCTTCCGAACAATGCTCTTTATGACGCTCTTTTCTTATGTTCCTTCTTTTTCCCGGTCTCTTCCTTTATCTTTTTTCCGGAATGGTTTTTCTGCTTCTTCTCAAAGGCTTTAGTTGCTTCTTCGAAGATGTCTCCGTTCTTCTTGTAGAATTTTTCGAAGCCGGTCTTCTTCTGAGATGCTTTCTTTTGATCCTTCAGTTTCCTGAGCTTTTCTTCTTTCTTCTTAAATGAGAATCTGCCGGAAGCCTTTGCTGCGGCAACCGCTCTTCCGAATCTTCTTCTCTCGCCGCGCTGTACACGCTCGATTGAAACTGAAAGCTCGGTTTCCAACTCCGGAATCTCCTTCTGCATCATCTTTTCGATGTCATAAAGAAGTCCCATTTCATCCTTACTGCAAAGGGTGATTGATTCTCCGGTCTCTCCCGCTCTTCCTGCACGTCCTATACGATGGATATAGGATTCAGTCTCCTCAGGAAGATCATAGTTAAACACGTGGGTTATCTTCGGTATATCGATACCTCGGGACGCCACATCAGTAGCTATAAGTACCTTGATATTTCCGGAACGGAATCTCTCAAGTGCATTCTGACGCTGTCCCTGGGTCTTGTTGCCATGGATAGCCATGGATTCAATGCCCAGCTTTCCGAGATCTCTCACAAGATGGTCAGCTCCGTGCTTGGTCCTGGTGAAGATGATAGACTTTTTGACATTATCCTGCTTCAGGAAGTCGCTAAGCACTATCTTCTTGTTGTCCTTCTCCAAAAAACAGATCTTCTGGTCCACTGTCTCAGCCGGGCTTGTGGTAGGCGCGATCTTTATGGATTCAGGATCATGCAGTATGTCCTTTGCCAATGCCTCGATTTCCTTTGGCATGGTGGCAGAAAACATTACCGTCTGTCTTTCTTCGGGTATCTCTGCTACCACCTTACGGATGTCATGGATGAAGCCCATGTCCAGCATTCGGTCAGCCTCATCAAGAATAAATATCTCGATGTCCCTGAGGCTCACAATACCCTGATTCATGTAGTCCAGGAGACGGCCGGGGGTTGCCACCAGAACGTCACAGCCTCTTTCATAAGCACCGATCTGGGGGCCCTGCTTTGCACCACCGTAGAAACATACGGTATGAAGTCTCATGTATCTGCCATACTTTTTGAAATTCTCAAGGATCTGTATAGCCAGCTCTCTTGTGGGTGTGAGTACAAGGGCGCGGGGATGAGGGCGGGATTCATTGTCGAGCATATTTAAAACCGGTAATGCAAATGCCGCAGTTTTTCCGGTTCCGGTCTGTGCACAAGCGATGAGATCCCTTCCCTCCATCATGAGGGGGATAGCCTGTTCCTGAATTGGTGACGGCTCTTTGTAGCCTGCCTTTGTGATAGCGTCAACGATACGTTTGCTGAGATTTAATTCATTAAATGTCATTTATAATTCCTTTATGCAATAAAAAACTGATCAGGTTCTGCCCGATCAGTTATGTTAACTTATTCAAAATAAGTTGTTTCATCGATAAGACTTGTGAAGTTTAACACATCAACAAGCATAAAGCAAATAATAATTTTTTAAAATGCACCTTTCCGGTGGGATGGTTCTCGCAGGTGGGGGACGATTCTCGCCGGTGGGGACGGTTCTCGCAGGTGGGGATGGCTCTCGCAGGTGGG
>JAGAXP010000107.1 GCA_017940955.1 Oribacterium sp. | reverse complement strand
ATATATACTCAGCCAGACTGTAGATACCATGAGTGCGGATACCACTAAGCTTAACAGTGTAATGGGATCAATTTTGAATATCATTTACAGGGATTATCATCTTGATATATCGAAGGAAGAGTCTGAAGTCAAAGGCAAAAATATAAGGCCTGTCCGTGAATTTATAGAAAAAAATTATGCCCTGAATCTCTCAATAGACGGACTTGCAAAGGAATTCTTTATAAGCCCTTTTTATCTATCAAAAAAATTCAAGGCAGGAACCGGTTTTACAATAAATCAGTACATAATAAGTTGTCGTATGGGAGAAGCCCAAAGACTCCTTATTTTCTCAGATAAACAGATAAAAGATATTGCTCTTGATTGTGGCTACGATAGCCTTCCTTATTTTTACACAACTTTCAAAAAATATGCAGGCTGTACCCCACAGGAATATAAAGAAAAATATAGAAATAATTAAAAAAAGTCGCATATTCTCGATATATTTAATTAGAATCCCATCATTTTTTCAATCCATCCTGAATACCGGCTCTAGTTTAGGCTGGGCTCCGGTCTCCGGATCCATTACAAGTTCAAGTATGTCTTTCATGTATTCATTCCATTTATCAACAACAGAACTTTCTGCCTGGGTTTTTTCGGCGAACGCCACTCCCTTTTTGCATTCATAGTATCCGAAAAGCTCATCACCGTCTGCAAATATCGTATAATTCACGATTCCCGCTTCATTAAGGACACGGAGCATATCGGACCAGATTTCATTATGTCTTCTTATATATTCTTCTTTACATCCAGGTTTAATGCGCCCACGCCATGCCATTCTTTCCATGCACTTTTCTCTTTGAGGATCATACATCTCCACATCAAATGCTTCGGAGACTGCTTTTCTGAATTCCCAAAGATCTTTATATACTCCTGCTGCTATAAGCTGTGCACCGATGTTTCCTATTGCCGTAGCTTCAGAAGGACCTGCTATCACTTTTATCCCTGCTTCATTTGCTGTGAGCTCATTAAGCCACCCGGCCTTTGATCCTCCCCCGACAATATGAAGGGTATTATAGCTTTTATTTGAGATATCTTCTATCTCTCTGATGGCTTTTCCATAACAGACCGCAAGAGACCTGTAGATAACTCTCGCAATATCCCATGGCGTTTCCGGTATCTGCTGTCCGGACTCACGACAGGCTGCCTTAACCTCTTCTATCATGGAAACCGGCGCAAGAAATCTTGAATCATTGGCATCCACAACAGAATCACATAGCGCCTCTTTGGCCCTTGTACAAAGGTTTCCAAAGCTGAAGTCATTATCTTCTACTGATGCAGACTTATATGAATCAGACATCAGCTCCCTCTGAACAGACTGTATCATCCAAAGACCCATGATGTTTTTCAAAAAGCGGAATCTGTGATCATAGCCACCTTCGTTTGTAAAATTGGCATCCTGAGCCTCTCCCGATAGTTCAGGTGACAGAAGTTCTGTTCCAAGAAGTGACCATGTTCCGGAAGATATATAAAGCACATCCTCTGAGGTCGAAGGCACACTCATAACCGCTGATCCTGTATCATGAGTCGCAGGAAGTATAACCTTACAATCAAAACCAACATATGCTGAAACCTCAGTGCGAAGGTTTCCAACAAAGCTTCCCGGCATAGATAATTCTCCGAAAAGTCTCTCCGGGAAACCCAACTTCTCAATAAGCTCCCTGTCCCAATCGCAGCTCTTCGCATCCACAAGCTGAGAAGTTGAAGCATTGGTGTACTCCTGTTTCTTAACTCCAGTTAGTAGGAAGTTAAGATAATCCGGTACCATAAGCAGGCTCTCTGCTTTTTCAAGCCACTCAGGATGTGTGTCCTTTACCGCTTTAAGCTGGTAGATGGTATTGAAGATCGCCTTTTGGATACCTGTCCTGCCATAAAGCTCTTTTTCCGGTATCAGCTTATAAACTTCGGAATCCTTTCCTTCGGTACGGCTGTCTCTGTAAGCAAAGCAAGGACCTATCTTCTCGTCATTTGCATCCAAAAGGACATAATCCACTCCCCATGTATCGATAGCCATTGACACAGGAATCTTTCCTGCCTCGAAGCACCTTTTCATACCTGTCTTTATCTCACTGAAAAGTCGGTCTGTATCCCATACTTTATGTCCGTCTTCATCATCCATACCGTTAGCAAAACGGTACACCTCTTCCAGGATTATCTTTCCGTTTTCAAGATGTGCAAGGATGTGTCGGCCGCTGGACGCACCGATGTCAACGGCAAGATAATATATATTTTTTTCGCTCATTTTCTTTCACCAAATTTCTGTAAATATATCCGAATTCCACTGGGGAAGATCCTCGCCGACGAGAACCTTCCCCGGTGGATAAACCGATGGTTATGCTCAGTCCTGTGGCATTTCTCCTATAAAACCTGTCTTTTTCTCATACAGGAACTGCTCGTCAATTTCGATCCCAAAGGGCTCGTTAAGCTCCCTGAACTGGGCAGGAGTAATTGTATTCAATTTTTTGTCTGTCATAGACATTACCTTTACAAGTACCTCTGCAGCCTTTTCAACCGTATGCATGAGTCCGAAGGTAATGTCAAAGTCGGTTCCACAGGCAAATGCTCCATGGTGTGCCCAAACAGCAACATCCTTTATCTCCATAACCTTCGCGGTGGCTTCACCGATAAGTTTTCCGCCGCAGAGGAGCCATGGAATGACGCCGATTCCCTTAGGGAACACAACCGGACATTCTGTAGCCATCTCAAAGATCTCTCTGGTAAACACTCTGTCATTTAAAGGAAGTACATAGGTAAGGGCGATAACATTAGCAGGGTGACAATGATAAACCACTCTTATGTTCTCATCTCTCTTCTTGCAAACCTCAAGATTCATAAGATGTGTCGGAAGTTCAGACGTAGGCTTGCCACCGTCAATAAGTCCCCACACTATCTGATATTTTGTCCCGGTTTCATCAAGACGTATGATGCAAATATTCTCCTCAGGAGTTGTCTGCATGTTTCTCATATACTTTCCTGAACCTGATACCATAAAATATTCATTCTTGAGATCCGGAACTTCTGTTCCAAGTTCCTTCCAATCACCGTCGAATCTGAATTCTCCCTCGAGGTCCTTTACTTCCTCATCCTTCATTCTGTAGCTCAGGTTTCCTCCATTTCTCTCATGCCATCCCTGGTCGAAGCCATCCTGACACATTCTGGTAAAACCCTTTAATATTTTTGAATCTGTAACTTTCATTTTATATCTCCATAAAATCTATTTTTTTAAAACAGGAATCAGCTTCTCTTTGAGAGCACCTCTGTCTCATACTTTCTGCAATCCTCGAACCAATCATCCTCCTTGAGAACGCCCTGCTTCTCACAGTAATAATCCCAGATATCTCCGAAAGGCAGAGTCTTAACTCGTTCCCTAAGGCTCATAAGCTCTGTAAAGTTACGCTTTACCTGAAGCTCCTTAAGCTTCTCATTCGGTGTGAGACACGCATAGAGAAGAGCCTTCTCCATGTTTCTCATACCATTTGTCCATGCTGAAACTCTGTTGATGGAGGCATCAAAGTAGTCCATACCGATGAAGAACCTTTCGGCATCATTACGTACAATCTCAAGTGCAAGTTCACGGAGATCATCATTAAACAGAACCACATGATCAGAATCCCAGCGAACCGGACGGGAAACGTGAAGAGCAACCTTATCATTGAATAAAAGCATTGAAGAAAGCTTGTCTGCCACATTCTCTGTAGGGTGGAAATGTCCTGTATCCAGGAGACAGTAGATGCCATTTTGGGCCGCATAGTTCATATAGAACTCATGTGAACCCACAGTCATAGACTCCATTCCGATGCCGAACACCTTGGACTCAACCGAAACCTTGACCTTCTCTTTGTCGTATGGTGTACTAAGGATCTGATCCAGAGAATCCTTAAGTCTTGCGCGAGGTCCCTTTCTGTCAGCGGGGATATCCTTAAAGCCATCAGGAATCCAAATATTCATAAGGCAGGGAACTCCGGTCTCTGTTGCAAGGTATTCTGAAATCTTAAGTGACTGGATGCCATGCTGTATCCAGAACTTGCGAACCTCTTCATTTTCAGAAGAAAGTGTAGCGCTCTCTGCCATCGGATGGCTGAAGAATGTCGGATTGAAATCAAGTCCAAGGCCGTTTTTCTTTGCAAGCTCAGCCCACTTTTTAAAATGCTTCGGTTCAATATTGTTTCTATCTACCCACTCACCATCTTCGAAAATTGCATAATTTGCATGAAGATTCAGTTTGTGATGCTTACCCGGTACGTAGCTGATAACCTTCTCGATATCATTGAAAAGCTCCTCCGGTGTACGTGCACTGTAGGGATAATTACCGGTTGTCTGAATACCTCCAGTGAGGGCACCCTTCTGGTCAAAACCTCTTACATCATCTCCCTGCCAGCAGTGAATGGATAATGTTATCTTCCCTGTATCCTCAATGGCCTTTAAAACATCAACTCCTACTGACTCGTATCTCTCTTTTGCTGCCGCAAATCTCTCCTGTGTTGTCATTTTATTTCTCCTTTTCAAATATTCAATTCATTGTGTTTTTATTATATTTAGTCTATATTTGTTTTATAAGGTCATGTTTTGAAGTATTTTACGTCCTTATTTGCATTATTGCCCTAAGTGAGGAGCTCATATGAAGAAGGAACTGCTGACTCAGCTTTCAATGCTGACTTCCGAAGAAAAAGAACTGTTAAACGGTCATCAGACTATTGACCGTTCCATATACTATGCGCCTGAAAAGGGAGATAACAATTCCGTCATCGACCATAAAAGGATCCTCACCGACGGAAAACTCATAGACATTCGTCCCCACACACGATTTGTGCATTTTCCAAAACACACCCACAACTATATCGAGTTCGTCTATATGTGTGCGGGCAGTACAAAGCACCTCATTGATGAACAGCCCATCACCCTCATGGAAGGGGATCTCCTCTTTATGAACCAGCATGCTGCTCAGGAAATATTTCCCGCATCAAAAGACGATATTGCAGTAAACTTCATGATCCGCCCGGAATTTTTCGATGAAGTGCTCCCGAAACTAACCGGAGATCGTAACCCCCTGAGAGACTTCCTGATAAGCTGCCTCACCGACAGGGACATGGGTGGAAACTACCTTTATTTCAGTGTTCATGACTTGTTACCGGTTCAGAATCTCATGGAAAATCTCATATGGTTAATGCTCAAAGATCCTGAGCAGAAAAGAATCCTTGCACAGCAGTCCATGGCACTGCTATTCGAACATCTTGTCAGCAATGACATAAACATCAGCCTCCCGGAAAACTCATATGAACAGGAACTAATGATAAAACTTTTAAGCTACATCGAAACCGAATATAAAAACGCTGCCCTTTCCGACTTCATCGAAAAGAACAGCGTAGATATTTATACTATGGGGCGAATTATAAAGAAGAACACAGGTAAAACCTTTAAAGATCTTCTGATGGAAAAGCGTATGAAGACCGCCGGCTACCTTTTAAAGAATACTGATCTTTCCACTGTAGATATATCTTTTAACGTTGGCTATGAAAATACTTCATATTTCCACCGACTGTTCAAAGAAACCTACGGCATGTCTCCGAGAAATTACAGGCTCGCCTGAACAGAAAAAACACCAAATACTATTCTTGTCTTTAAGAATAGTATTTGGTGTTTTTTAGTGGTTATGATTGTGTGGCTTTCCTCACGTGAAGATCCTAAAGGATTTAAGTTCCAAGCCTTAGTATACTACTGTATCATATACAGTGTAGCCTTCGATCGAAATTAAAAAAGGTAAACCTGTGGTTTACCCTTAGAAAACCGTTTCTGTGATTAATAGCTGTTTTTAGGATTTGCAGGCTTCCCTGTAAATCCTGTTGAAATATATCATTTCTGCTATTCCTGTGATAGTCCATGAAAAAATATACAGAAGGTAAAGCGACGTAACTGTCTTAAAATATGCAAATACGGTAAAAATCCATATGATACGGAATACACAGGAACCAAGGATAACAATAACAGTTGGAATAAAACTCTTTCCAAGACCTCGCGATGCCGCAATGGAATCATCCATAAATGCAGAAAAACCGTAGGATAAAGCCATTATAGAAAGACGGTACATACCGGCTTCGACAACGGCCTGATCAGTGGTAAATATCCTTAGGAACGGAACTCCAAATATATACAGGCTTAAACCAATGATACTTCCTATTACAAAACTATAGAAAAGACTTATGTGATAAGTTTTTTTGACACGATCCATTAGACCTGCACCATAATTTTGTCCGATGAAGCTTGCTCCGGCTGTGTAAAATGCAGCCATTACATCATAATCAAGCCCGTCTGCATTCTGCGCTGCGGCTGCTCCGGCAACTGTAATTGCATCGAAGGTATTTACTCCGTACTGAACAAAAAGATTAGCAATTTGGAAAATAGCGTTAGCTAAACCAGAGGTCAAACTTATGGGAAGAATACGCATTGCAATCTTCCTGTCAAAATTCGCAAAACTTAAGTCTAAGCCGATCATTGCTTTCTCACGAATGATGGAAAACAAAATGCAGAAAGCCGAGAAATACTGTGAGATCACACTTGCAAGTGCAACACCCACCACATCCAGGTTCATGACTATTACAAAGTAAAGATTAAGCAGAATATTAATGAAACCTGATATAGTAAGTAACATCAAAGGCTTACGGGTATTTCCTGCGGCACTGTATGTAGCATTACCGAAGTTGAATATCGAAAGTGCCGGAATCCCAAGAAAATATATGCTTAGATACTTCATCGCGCCGGGTAGTAAAGATGATTTGGTTTTGAGCAACGATAAGACCCATATCTTTGTAACTTCACTGAACAGCATCGTAAAAAGACCTATAATCAGACATAGGGCGAATGCTGTGAACACTGCTATTTTTACTGCTTCATTTTTGCCTTTGCCTATCGTATAAGCCACGGTAACATTTACACCGTTTGCAATGCCGATAATAAAGGTTGTATATAGTGTCACCAGCGTGGTTGTGGATCCCACAGCACCCAGTGCAATCGGTCCCGCAAATCTTCCGACAACTGCAATATCAGAGATATTGAAAAGGATCTGCAGCAAATTAGATGCTATAAGCGGAAGGCTGAACATCAAGATGCCGCTCCAAAGAGGGATTTTTGTTAGATTTTTTGTAGCGTTTGATCTGTTTCTCATTTTGTGTGCTTCCAAGACCCATTTAATACTATACTTACGACTAAAGTAACGAGAGGCATCTCCGAATACTGAAGATATTTATTCAGTACATCCTTTCATGAATTACCTCCTCGTGCTGCATTTTAAACCTATTATACACAGTCTTGTCTCTTTTAACTATTGACTAATTTTTATTTTCACCTAAACTGTGATTCATCATATCGTTTTAAATGAATTTCAGAGGTATATATAATGCATATAAACAGAGAACACGTACTTTCAGCTTTTGATCGTTATACATCCGCCTATGATGTTACGGATGTGAAGGTCAAACCTAAGATAGATCACACTTACATAGTCGCAGAACATAATGTTGACAGAAACCACTCAAAGACACCTGCGGACTATATCATCGGTCATATCGGTTTTATATACGGACTGGTTTACAGGCAGAGCTTCATAGAAGTCCGTCAGCAGGGCTATCTTGATGAGATGCTGGATTTCAAGAGTGATGTCGAAGACACCAGAGAGAAATTCAAAATGATAAAAGAGACCATAAACAAATACATAGACAGACACATAGAGAGTATCTGATTCCCTCTATTAACGCTATTTTTTGGAGCCTTAATATCTGATATACAGATTCAGATATTAAGGCTCCATTTTTCAAACGACATAAAAACGTCACATTTTTGATTTATATATTTTATTGTTAATTGCCGATAGTCAATTAACATATACTTAATACCTTTAAATAATGGTATTCGTTTTATAATTATTTTCACTTAAGACACTAACGGAGGATAACTATTGATAAAAAAAATAATACCTACAGCCCTGGCTGCGGTCGGCATCACTCTTAGCGGGGCCCTGACTTCCTTTGCGGCCATTCCCCTTTCGGATTTTGGCTCTTCGGTAAATCCAACCCAGATACAGGCAGTCACCAATCAGTACAATATGATCCCTGCCTCCATACGACAGGCTTATGAAGCAAGCGGAAATGTCATCTATTTCTTTGATACCAATCCGCTTGTGGACAGTGTTCTGGGCGCCTATTCCGGTCAGGAAGGCCGGGAAGCCAAGATCATACTTACAAATCAGGACTATGGCGGAGCAGAAGCCATCACCCATGAAATGGGTCACTACTTCGATGACATCTGCATGGCGGATCAGAATGCCAAAATGAAAGTAGTTGTATACAGAGGCATTAAGTTCCTGGTGTCTCAGGAAGGTGACAGATTCATTTCCGATACGGATGAATTCAAACAGATCTTCAGATATGAGGCCAAAAGCTCTCCCGTATCCTCTTACGAGAAGACCGATGCCAACGAATATTTCGCCGGCTCCTTCGGTCTCTACTGCACAGATCCGGATACTCTGATGGCCTATGCGCCTTACACCTACAATTACATCGATAAACTGGTCAAAGAGTTCACCCAGCTTTATCCAGCATCCGCAGAAAACATTGCCCTGACAGTCACAATTCCGGCCACCATCGACGAGATCACCGGCGGTGCCACAGTTTCAGGTCTGTATATAAATAACAGTTCTTCTGCCAATGCTTCAGCCCGGGAAACTCTCTCTGCCCCGCCGCTTTCAGGAACTCAGGCTGCTCCGACTACCGGAAATGTTACTAAGGTTTCAGGCGTTTCTTCCAACGGAACCTCCTATACCGGCTATACAAATGTCGACATGGACACAGAGGAAGGTGCAGCCAGCACAAGTCAGTCGGTTGAAACTGCCATGTCCGCTGCCTCTCAGGGTGAAGGTACCAAGACAGTAACCAACGCCGACGGCTCCGTCACTACCACAACTGTTAAGTCCACCCCCTATGGCACGTTGGTTTCTGTAGTTACTACATATCAAAGTTCATATTGATTTTTCCAATCCTAAAAGAGCAAGGACGTTAGCCCTTGCTCTTTCTGTTTCAACAAAGATCAAATAACACTGCGCGTCTCAATTCCGGCAGAATTCATGCTGATCATCACGCTGAAAACAAGAATCGTAAACAGAACTGTATGAACCAGCGGATACATCGCCCTTCTGTTCATCCCCGGAAGCTGTTTTCTCTCCCAAAGGCTGAGAATCGGCAGAAAATACGACATATACACAAATCTGCCGCTGTACACAAGTCCGCCCATCATCTCCGGTCTTTTCTCGAGATCTTTTATATCCATATAACCAAAAATGAAAACCAGGGCTTCAAAAATCAGAAATGTGTTAGCCAGATTGAATTCCATATTGTCTCTCAACACCAGCCAGTGGTATGCCAATGCCAACACTCCGGGAACAATCGCCTGAAGCCAGGCATACTTTTCCTTCTTTAGTTCTGCTATGAAGCCTCCGGCTGTACCTTTAGCATTGGACATTCCTCCGTCAAATGCTCCTGTGCCTGACGCATCCGAAGCACTGAACCCACCGGCGCCTGACGTATTTGGCGAGCCAAAGCCTCCGGCTGTCTGATGTTTTCTTCTCTTAACAGTTCTTCCGCATCCCGGACACTTATCCGCCTCATCCGGCACGTCACTGCCGCAATTGGTGCATACCCTCATGGGCTTTATACGTATTATGGGATTACCGCACTTAGGGCAGTTACTTGTATGTGCATCTATATCAGCTCCGCATTTAGGACAATTCATTTCAAACCTCATTTGTAATTTTTTAGCTTATATTACCGCTTTACAATTTACCTATTGTACTATAGGAGCCGTAATTTTACATATACATTTTTCAGCTTTACCGGAAACCAAAAACAGAGCCGGAGGGCATCCGTTTTATTGGATGCCTTCCGGCTCCGGACTATTTATAGTCGAATATTTTAATTACTTGTTATCAGCTGTTGCAGCCTTAGCAGCTGTACGTCCTGATACGAAGATTTCTGTGATAGCGTTGCCGCCGAGACGGTTTCCACCATGGATACCTCCGGTAACCTCACCTGCTGCATAGAGACCAGGGATAACCTTGCCGTCCTTGTCAAGAACATGACGGTCAACGTCTACCTTGATACCACCCATTGTATGGTGAGTTGAAGGAGCCAGGAGACGTACGCGAAGCTTAGCATCATCAAGGTTGTATGTATCAGCCTTGTATGATCCGTCATCGTTCTTTTCTGCATCACCGATAAGTGCTGAGAACTGCTTCTTTGTAACATCCTTAGGCTGTGTTCCGCTCATGATAGCCTGATCGTAATCCTTGATTGTCTCGATCACAGCATCAGCATCGGTATCGAAACCGATCTCCTTGAAGAGATCAGCAAGCTCGCCGATAGTTCTTACATACTGTCTGCCTTCAACATCCTCATCCTTGTATGGATATGGTCCGGGGATAGGAACTGCTGCATTAGCGATCTCGATGAATACGCCCTTGTGGCCCTTCCACTCGATACCATTCTTGAACTCACCAAGAGAAAGAACGTCACGCTCAGAAGTCTCATCTACGAAACGGTTACCTGTTGTAGGGTTAATGTAGATAGCGTAATCTCCGCCACCAAATGCAAGGTCACCATCATCTACCCATGAAATAGGCATAAGCTGTGTGAAACCTTCACCTGTTGTTGCGGCACCTGCTGCCTCAGCCATCTTGATACCATCACCCTGAAGTGATGAACGGTTTGTTGTCTCAAGCTTATCGTTGAGATATTCGCTTGACCAGTACTCATTGGTCTCAACAACCTTAGCGATATTTGCAGCGAAACCACCGGTTGAAAGGATAACACCCTTTGTTGCATGAGCAACTACAGGAGTTCCATCATACATTGTAGCCTTAACGCCTGTTACACGACCGTCTTCAACGATGAGCTCTTCAGCGTTTGTACGTGTCATGATCTTGTTTGCTTCATTAGCATTCTTGAATGCGGTCATAGGAGCCATGAAGTATGTTCCCCATCTTCCGCCGTACTCTTCTGTCTTTCCATCGCCGTCAGCATCGACATTAGCACCGATGAACTGGTTCTCTCTGTACCAAAGAGCACCGATAAGTGTAGGCTGTGTATCCTCTACGAAGGTTGAACCCATTGACTCGAGCCAAGGCTTGATATCCTGACCGTCTGTGATGAACTGAGTTACGAGATCAACATCACCATAGATCCATGATGACTTGTCAGCACTCTGACGAAGTCCGCCATAGTAAGTCTGGAAGATATGAAGGTTCAGAGTTGAGAAAAGTGTAAGATCAGACTCAGGTGTTCCTGCATCAAGCTTAGGCTGTGCCCAGTCAAGATAAGCCTGGATCTCTTTCTTAAGAGCCTGGAGAGTAGGAAGATAATCCTTAACTACACCATGCTTTGAAAGCTCTTCGATATCGCCGGCTACATACTCGTGATCATTGTAGTAGTCAGCGTCAAACTCGTCCTCAGACCAGTTAAGGATAACCTTTAACTCATCGATACATCCCTTAACTGACTTAACCTTATTATACTCCTTTCCGTCGAAGCCCTTGCCTGTAGTTGCATCAGGGTTCTTCTCATCCCATACGAGATAAGGCATAACTGACTGATACTGACCACCGGATACAAGTGTGTTACCACCGACCTGAGCATTCTTCTCGATAACGAGAACTGTGTTGCCGTCCTGAGCTGCCTGAGCTGCTGCGGAGATACCTGCTCCACCTGCACCAACTACTACAACATCATAGGTCTCTTCGATAGTATCCTGTGCCTTTACTTCAATTGCATTGTTTGTAAATGCATCCTTGTTTGTTACACCTGCCTGGTCAGCTGCATCATTAACAGCTTCCTTGATAGCTCTTGATGAGAATGTAGCACCGGAAACGCTGTCAACACCTGTTCCGTTTGCTGCAATGATATCATTGATAACGATATCGAATGCAGGAGTACCAACCTGGTCTGTTTCCTTTGAATCCTTAACTTCGATTGCTGTTACGCTCTTGTCATCGAAAGTTACATCAACTGTAACTTCGCCATTGTAACCTGTTCCCTTACCTGTGTAAGTTCCGGCTGTGAACGCGAGAGGTGCATCATTTGCTACTGTTGCCTCACCCTTCTGTGCAGCCTCAATAGCCTTTGCAGCTGCTGCCTTAACAGCAGTTGATGTTACGGTTGCTCCTGAAACACCATCGATCTCTGATGACTGTGCAGTCTTAACCTGGGAAGCAAGTTCCTCAAGGGCTGCTCCGCCTACTGTAGGTGTCTCATCCTTTCCTTCAATCTGTACATCTGTGATCTCACTATCTGTTGTTGTGATAGTTACTGTCACCTTTCCGCCAAAGCCCTGCTCTGAACCGGAATATGTTCCGGCAACAAAGCTTCCTGCTGCTGCCGCTTCTGTTGTTTCCGCTACGGCTGTTGTTGCTGCTTCTGTTGCAGCCGCTGTGGTTGCTGCAGGCGGTTGCTGAGCAGTACAAGCTGTCATTGATGCAACAAGCCCTATGGCCATTGCGCCCTTAAAAATTCTTTTCATTCTTCTCCTCCTAGAGTATAGAATATATACTAAAATACTAATATATTTAAACATATTAGACAGTGAATATCAATTTGAAAGCGGTTACAATAGTACAACTTTTTGTGAATGATATATCATTAACCATGATTGTTAACTTCCAGAAATTTCACGGCTACACACCTGCATAATTCACTCAAACGGCAGCTCCTCGTATGCCTTCATCGCCTTTTCGAGTTTGACAATCTTATCATTCATTGCATCCTTGTTGACCGTACGTGCCATCTTATGCCCCCTTCAGTGCATCATTTATTTTTCCTGTATTTTCAAGGTTTTTGCCCGTTTGGTTGTTCACAATCCATCGCTAGTTGTACAAAGGGGTTGGAAGTTCACATATAAACACTTCTTTCCGAAGGACACATAAGACCATTCGAGTGAAGGGCAAAGCGCTTAATTGTCAAGTATCCATGATAAACCACGGTCTAAATAAGCATTCCAAAATGTCCAGTTATGCTTTCCGGGTCCGTCCTCGAACAGGAAATCGGCATTTTCTTTCCTGAGAAAATCTCTGAAATCTATATTTGCATTATATAATTCAGGAGCATCCTCTGTGCCGATGGCCATATACAATCTCGGGATTTTTCTGCCCTCTTTCTTTAGTTTCGCATACTGAACCTTTGGATTCTTTTCCGATTCCATAAGCCTGGACAGATCTCCAAATACATCTGTAAGCATTTCAACAGACATAAGGCTTGTTGCCGCAGCATCTTTCCTTGCAATGTCCTCCAAATGTATCGCCGAAGATAAGGCTATGCACTGTGAAAATCTTTCAGGATAGGCAAATGCGGTATGGATCGCTCCATAGCCGCCCATGGATAATCCCCCAATAAGTGTATCCTCCCGATCCGCAAAGTATCCGAAGACCTTATGTATATAGTCCGGAAGCTCTTCACCTACAAATTGACAGTAATTGCCGCCAACATACCCTTTATCCAGGTAAAATGAATTTCCGGTTGTGGGCATAAATACAGCAAGATTGTACTGTATAGCCATCTCCTGAGCCACTCCGCCAAACAGCCAATCTGTATCCGTACCTGTTAATCCGTGAAGAAGCAACAGACTTTTAGTTGGTCGTTCATAATGCTTAGGCTCTTTCACTTCTGCCATTTCAACATCATTTGGTAAAACAAACGAAAAATTCGCATGCTGCATGATACTCTGAGCATGAAATTCCATCCTTCCACTTGCCATTATAAAAACCCTCCTCGTTATCCTATTTACTATCAAAATTCATGCTTACTCATTCTCTTTCTATTCTATCTTTACATCTTGCAATCATAACATTTCGTCAAAATCCCTTATTTTTCTTACAGTATAGCAAAAAAGGAACACGGCAGATACTACCGATCCGGTATTGATGACGGATAATCCAAAAGATGCTAACGACACACCTTACTGGTACATCTGATAGGTTAAGATATTATAGATTCCTGAAGAATCACAGTTGACAGAAGCTTATGGAAATTAGATATACGTTACGGAGAAGAGGGATGAAAAAAGAGGTTGTATATGCCCAGACTTGGATATACGATGTTTATACGAAAGGAGAAGCTTATTATGCAGACTCAGGTAAAAAAATGGGGAAATAGTCAGGGAATAAGAATTCCTAAAGAAGTATTGCAAGAGGCAGATATTGCGGTTGATGATATGTTGGATGTAAAAGTTTCAAATGGTGTAATAATGTTGGTTAAGCCTTTCAGGCATAAAACATTAGAGGAACGAGTTGCAGAATATGGAGGAAAACTTGACCTTGATGGAGAATATGACTGGGGCGAACCGGTAGGAAGAGAGATTTGGTAATGATGACAGAGATTTCTCAGGGAGATATTCTAAATATCGAAAGAATCAAGATGCCGGTGCTGGTTGTGAGCAAAGATTTTTTTAATCAGACAGGTGAAATTATTGGTTGTCCAATATATAAGAATGGAGAGCCGGGAGCTTTACACATCAGGATAAGTTCAGACGAAATCACCGGATATGTTCAGTGTGAAAAGCTGTCGTTATTAGATATGAATATCAGGGGGTATTCAAAGATTGGCCGGGTTCATATGCCGGAAATCATTGATATCACCGATGCAATTCAGAGTATCTTTGATTATGTATAAAGGGTCTGGAATAGAGTAATCACGACGAACATGCTATAATGGCCTTACCAGGTAGGACGCTCTTATGGGTAAGCAGAGGAGCTTTTCATGGACTTTCTCTGACTTGAAATTAATCTAAAGGAGCATATAAAAGTGGAGCATTGAATATGATGGAAAAAATATCAGGAAACAACGCCGCAGAATATTCAATAAGAGATGTAGCAAATAGAGAAGATCATGCCGAACTCATTAATGGAAATCTTATTATAACAGCCAGAATATCAGCTGCACACAATAATGCTGTATTGGAAATTGCGACAACGCTGAGGCAATTCATTGCAGCTAATAATGGTTTATGCAAGGTCTTTACTGAGAATGTCGCATTATACTGTAACGAACTGAGCGAAGATGCCAAAAATCTCTTCTTACCTGATGTTATGGCAGTCTGTGACAAAGAAGGTATAAAAGATGATGGTATACATACAGCCCCTTTGTTTGTTACTGAAGTCGCTTCCGAATCCACAAGAAAGAACGATTATGGAAGGAAAATGCTGACTTATAGCGAAATAGGTGTCAAAGAATACTGGGTTGTCGATCTTCAAAAAAAGGTTGTAGTAAGATACTTGTTGGAAAATGACTATGCACCAGAAGTGATCTCCTATCCTTTAACAGAAAAGATAACTGTTCACACATATCCATCATTAGAAATAAGATTAGCACCAATCTTTGAAGGGATTGTATGAAGATATCTTACACTATATAAATTCAGAGCCGGAAGTTCTGTGAATAAAAGCCACTGAGTGTAATCAAAAAACGACTCAGTGGCTTTTTTAGGTCTAAAATTTCTGGAAGTTAACATTTTCAAATAACCGATAAGCCGCGAAAATCATGCACTCCCCTTTTATGATTCTAATGGTGGCAAAAGGCCTGTCCAAACATATGGACAGGCACTTATATTTTTTTGCTGTTTTGTTTTAGGTCTCATATATAGATTTTATAACTAAGTCTCATAAAGTCTCATTTACGCATGAGACTCGGTGAGACTATAGTGAGACTGCAATGAGACTTTCCTATATAAATCCCACCATTTCAGCATTTTTCAATTAATACATAGTCTCATTTTGATGAGACTGATATGAGACTCAGTATTATAATTTCCACACAGATTCATTTTTATCATAAACAGCACCTGTGATTTTCTTTACCATTAATCTTGTCTGTAAAGTTTCCATTACTAATAGAAGTATTTAACTTTGAATTTAGAAGAGTCATGCATATCATCCAGCATTACTTTAGTCTTAGTAAGTGTTCCTTCATCCATGTTTTCCCAAACCTCAGCATCTCCAGAATGCCCAAAGAGGCCAACGCTGATAACAATGTTGCCCTCTAAAGTAAGTTTCTTCTGAGCTTCAATGAATTCGTTTTTGAAACGAGTACCTCCGCATAATGTTATTACAGGATACTTATCTACCATATTGCCCCCAAAAACGATTAAATATTTTCTACTACATTAGCAAAATATGACGGATATCTGTCTAGTAGCGATATCATAGCCTCTTTCTTAGCTTTGACAAAAGCACCAATCTCATCGTTCGATACTCCATTGTTTCCGATAACTGTTGTCATCTTCTTTGCAAGAAATCTATCGTTGAAAACTTTTTCACAAATAGATACAGCAGTCTTGATAAACAACTTTCATAGGCAATGCTCCTTTCCTTAAAAAATAGAGAGAAGCCATTGACTATTCCACCACACATTTAACAAGAGTTAAAACAATTCTTAGTGTACGGTCTGATAGAGCCACTTATTTGTGCTTGAAAGGTGGGAACTTACACTGATTAGTATGCTGTCTAAAACGAGAAAGTTTTTACGACTCTCCTCATCGTGCTTTGTAGTGTAGCTTCTCGCTTTCATTATATATGCAGCATAGAGGGGAATCGATACTTTCATCACTATTTGTGCCGCCGCTCGCCGGCGGAATGGTAATTAGTATATGAAATATATTAAAAGAGCCATTGAGGATGTTTAATTCGAAGCGTTACACTGATACCATGAATCTCTAATTCTCCGTACACAGAGATGACTGTAGCATCGGGTCTTTATTAGGATCAATACGCATAAATATAATCGTTCTGTAAAAACAGAACATTGCAGCACATAAAATCCCGATATTAAAAAGAAAATTTATTGATTCAGGCAGGTTGTTCATGGGCCTGTCAAAAAGTAAAGATATACAAACGACTGAAAGAACCACATAACGTATCAGGTTACGTGATTTCCATGTCGTGGCGTCATTGATCGTATATGGTCTGTCACTATAAAAATAATACGGCCGACCATCCATATAATATATATCGATGTGCTCCGATAAAAGTATGCGTGCCGAATCTTGCATTTTTTCGATAAGATCTGCCATGCTTGAATAATGTATATGCGTTCATAATACACTGCCATTCCTTTCCGACTACAAATCCATCCAACTGCTTGATTGATTTCTATAATTCCAACACTTTATAATATAGTTATCATACAGAGGAGGCTTTTTTATGAGTTTTGAAGTTATATGGTTAAATATATTAAGATGTGAAGGTCAGGAATTTAGAACAAAGACCGGTAAACCATTTACATACAAAATCGTCCGAGGAGATGTAGTACCAGATCGAACAGGATTTCCTCTGGCTAAAATCAACTTTGAAAAGGCCTCAAAAATAAAGCATTTACAAGGGCCCGGGCAAATCAGTAAGCTCGTCATGGGTTCATCCTATGTTTATGCAATCCTAACTGACCCACGTATTCGCTATCCCTTTTCATCAACATAATCCCACACATTAAACGTCTCTTCCGTGCGCTGTTCTCCATCTGTTATGCCCTTTACAAATTCTGTGACATATGTATCTCCAGAAACGGGGTCAATATAGTAACGAAGCTCAGCACCTGTATAAGACCTGAATAATACAACAACCTGGTTATCTGTAGATGATTCTATTTCCCAATAGATAGTGTAATCACCGGATTTCACCATATCCTCAAGTTCTGGATTATTGGCAAGACAGTATTTTTTGATGGCTGATAATGCCTGATCATCTGTCTCAATTTTTCGTAATGTTTCTAAAACTCCTGTTGAAGGCTCTTCAGAAGAACTCTCAATCTGTTTTTCAGTAGTAGCTGGCTCTGTCGGATCAGGTATATTATTTCCGCAAGCTATAGTTACAGCTGTAAAAACAATGCATAGTGCAATAGTCAGTATTGTTCTCTTCATAATAAATCTCCCATACCATCATAAACTGCCGATTACTTTCACTTCCACTTCTTCCATACATCCGGCTGATATCCTATCGTAGAAAGTTTTCCATTTCTGACTATGGGAGTCTTGATCACCTGCTGATTCTCGAGTATCTTTTCCGGCTTGTCTTCATCGGCAATGTGCTTTATCAATGCCAGCTCATAATCTAATTCGTTCTTTAATTTTATCAATCAAAGTGATATCTGCAGGCAACCAATCCACACTATCTATGGTTTTAATATCGAGCCACTTTGCAGCCTCATGTTCCTTTAATGTTAGATGTCCTTCCTTTATGCTGCACCAAAAGCAATCCATAGAAAGATGAAATGTCGGATAGTCATATTCTATAGTGTCGATATACTCATCTACAGAGATATCAGTATCAAGTTCTTCCTTAATTTCGCGAGTCAGTGCCTCTTCAGGAGTTTCTCCGGCTTCGATCTTTCCTCCAGGAAACTCCCAGCCATCTTTAAATTCTCCGTAACCTCTTTGAGTAGCAAATATTTTATTATCATTTTTTATTACTGCAGCAACAACTTTAATACTTTTCATTTTTCTCTCACTTTGTTAAATAATCATATATATCAGTTCGAACTGTATGTTCCATCTTGAGCCTAAAATTCATAATAGGCAGTTTATTACCATTTTTATCATTTATAGTCGTCTCCTTATAAGCTGTAGGTTTGACGCGTCCCATATAATAAAAATCTGTTCCTTCTCCATCACTCTTCTTTATAAACAGATACATCTTTAATCCGTTTTCATTTGAATGTATGATTTCTTGGCTTTCAGGGCTATTTATGGAAACTCTACTTCTTGTCATCCAGCTGAATGTACTCTGATCGATAAACTGGTCCTCATACTTTGTTGTTTCAGAAATATCATCCTTCTTTTCGTATGTAACAAATATTGGACATGTTCCATACTTTATTCGATATCCATACATTGTTGAACTATCATCTCGTTCCCAGTTTAAGATTCTACATACATCACGTCGAGAATACTTTTGGTACAAAACCAGATTATCATCTTCACTATCAGAATAAAAATCTTTATATCTGGCAAGACCATATCTAATCAGATCTTCAACTGCTTCACAAAAGCTTTTATCACGTTTTGTAATCTGAGCTGCCTTTAGCATATATGATGCACAACGTAAATAATGTTTATTAATATCATTTCCGTCATGCATAATTATTGAAACATCATCATATTTTTTGACATCCTCTTGTGTGTTCAAAAATGATTTATCGAGAACACGAACGGAAGACTCAAAATCTTTTTTTGTTAATTTACTTCCATATGTTTCAAGACGTTTCTTAAGTCCTTCATATGAAACACTTTCTTCCTCTATCAATTGGCTAAGCATGACAAGTTCATCTGGCCTTTTCCCATTAACGATTTGAGTACAAATGTAATCAAGGGTTCGTTCTTGTTTATCTGAAAACTCTTCCAATCCGCAATCATTATCTATAGATCTTACAAATGAATAATATGAAGCCTTTCGGTACTCAATAAATAATATTGGATCTATCTCGCCATATTGATAAAATTCATATGCACTTGGCATCCTTCCAAGCCTATCTCTTAAGTTAAAATACTTTTCTTTTAACATTTTTAAAGGCGTAGTAGCTTTATCAATAGCAGCAAATATTGATTTTCTTGATATTTCATCAAAATGAATTGATGAACAACCAGAAATCATATTAGATCCTTCAAAAATATATTTTCTAAGATTGTCTTTGTTATATGTACGGTCACCTGAAAGTGCTATAGGAATCATGAAATTATTGGAATAATTTCCGATAAAATCAAGAACTACAACATATTCTTTATCCTCTTTTTTTCTTAGACCTCTTCCTAGTTGCTGAATGAATACTATAGAGCTTTCAGTTGGCCTAAGCATTACCACTTGATTAATATCAGGAAGATCTACTCCTTCATTAAATATATTGACCGTGAGTATATAATCAAGGGCGTTATTGTATTCATCTCCTATCAGTCTCTCGATAGCTTCTTGTCTTACATCATCATTATCACTGCCAGAAAGTGCTTTTGTTCTTAATCCTCTTTGATTCATCTTGATGGATAATTCTTCTGCCTCTTTTACAGACGAGCAAAAAATCAATCCTTTAACACGTTCACCAGAAAAACCGTAATATGAAGTCTGTTCTAGTATATAATTTACACGTTCATCACTGGTTAAACGTCTAAATACTGTGAGATCACCTCTTTCGGCAAGTTTTATCATCTCATCTGCATCTTCACTGTCATCAAATACAATATCTCTAATACCGAAATAATGAAAAGGACATAAAAGATTGTAGTCAAGTGCTTGTTGAAGTCTTATTTCATAAGCAATATTATGATCGAACATCTCATAAATATTGCCGTTGTCTGTTCTATCAGGAGTTGCAGTCATTCCAAGCCAGAATTCAGGTTTAAAATAATCCATAATTCTACGATAACTTGGTGCACTCATATGATGTACTTCATCGACAACACATATACTAAAGAAGTTAGTTGAAAATCTTTGCATAACTTCTTCTTTTGAAATCATCGTTATCATTGCAAAAACGAAGTCCGAGTGTTTAATCTCATCATAGTTCTGATCCTCTCCTGTCAGGAGAGACATCTTAACATTATGTCCAAATACATTTTTATATGTTTTTATTGCTTGTTTAAGAATTTGTTTCCTATGAACAACAAATAAAACTTTTCCTGACGGTTTTAATGCATCTCTTATTCCAAACGCAGATGCATATGTCTTTCCAGTACCCGTGGCACTTATGAGAAGCGCCTTTGTTTCACCTTTATCATAAATTTTGCGCAAGCTATCTGTAAAGGCAACCTGCATTGAATTAGGTTTCAGATTATATTGAGTAAGGGAGAGTGGTTTAACTTCTCCATTTTCAATTTGTCTGGAGGCCTCAATTGCTATTATTCTTTGTTTTTTTACAATTTCGTATTTTGTCCTATATTCATCAATGAATTGTTCATATGAAAATACGTGATCTGTATCATTCCAGAGCGCATCAAATTCTTCCTGAATGCGTTGATACATCTCTCCATTTTCAGTAGAAACAAACTGTGTGTTCCATTATTTGTTGACTGACAGAGCCGTAGCAGTCATATTTGAACTTCCAAGAATGAAAGTATAAACCTCATTCTTTTGAAAAATGTATCCCTTGGTATGGAATCCCGCATTTTCATCTACCGAATATATACGTAAATCTATATTTGTAAAACTTCCTAACTTATCAAGTGCTTTAGGATCAGTAAATGTATTGTAATCTGTCGTGAGAATTTTGCCCGGTATTCCCTTTTCCTCTATTTCTTTTAGCACTTGAAGTAGTGGCTCTATACCGCCCATGGTAATGAATGCCACGCTAAATATAAATGACTTGCAGGATTTTAGTTCTTTTTCTATTGATGTAAGAACCTTTGTCCCAGCCTTTTGATCATTAGCCAGCAGTACAGGCTTATATGCAAGATTAGATTTGTTATTCAAGTCAATAAATGCTGTTATTGCTCCTGATTTAATTTCATCTGAGATTGTATTCATGTTTTTCCTTTTAAATATGAAAATTTTAAGTAATAAAGTTTAGTGGTTAACGCTGTTATATAACTTATATTTTAGCAAAAAAGGACTTTCAGAAGAAGACAATTACTAAAAAGGGTAATAAATCACCACGTACAATAAACACGGCAATGATGGAACCGTGTACTACCAATATGCTATTACTCTCAATTTTTTATAAATTTTATATACGTTGTCTGATTTATCCAGGATTATAATCTTAAAGAATAATAGGATTTAAATTCAAATATTTAAAATATTGTGTCTCCTACAGCTTTTTCTAATGTGTGATATACTTATTTCATATATACATTCAAAGGGAGAACTAAGATGTCTTTATTTTCCAGACCTGAAGTAACAATACTTAAAGAGTCAAGCGATGCCAAGGAATACCTTTCAAAACTTGAAAAATTACAGGTAACCGTTCAGAAAGGCTCACCGCTATATAAGAAAATAGACAAAGAGATTTCTATCGTCAAGGCCGGTATCATAGGCGAGGAGAACATCCTCTTTGAGCTTAAAAATAGTGGCATGGATCTTGTTGTGCTTCATGACATCTGTTTGGTTGATCAAGATGGAATCTCGGCACAAATAGACTTTCTTGTCATAACCCCATATGTCAGAGTATTCATTGAATGCAAGAATTTGTTTGGTGACATTGAAATCAATAATAAAGGCGAATTTATAAGAACCATAGAGTATGGCAGCAAAAAGTATAAGGAAGGACTATACAGTCCCATCACTCAGAATGAGCGTCATATGCTAGTTTTTAAGAACTGTATTACCCAAAATAAAAACATCGTATTTCGTGTAGGAATCGAAAAAATGTTTGATCATTGGAACAGGTCTTTAGTTGTCTTAGCAAATCCTAAGACGATCTTGAATGACAAATACGCTCCTAAAGATATAAAGTCAAAGGTCATCAGAACTGATCAGCTTATCAAGACACTTAAAAATATTACAGCCTCGGCCAAATCAAGCAAAAAAGAGATTATAAACGATGGCAATAATATTCTATCCATGAACAATGAGGACAGAAAAGATTACCTTGATAAGTTCTTGAAGTTGAAGGAAGAAATGGATGCTGAGCTTCAACCTATACCTGCAGCTTCTGCTCCATCAGCTGAATCTGTACCTGTTCCGACACCAGCGCCAATTGAAGTAAGTCCAGCGGAAAAGCTATGTCCTAGATGCGGAAGCAAAATGGTTCTAAGAACTGCAAAGAAAGCTCAGTATAAAGGCAATCAGTTTTGGGGATGCAGTCAGTATCCAAAGTGCAGATATATGGAAAATCTTGTACCTGATCATGATTGATTAATTTAAAGAATCCACGGGGAACCGTGGATTTTATATAACAAAATTTCAACACTATTTATTTGTTTGTAAGGTATCCCTTATCAAATGCCTCCGGATACGGAAATATTAGCTGTTTCCCATCAAAATCAACATAAACATTTTTGTCTGTATATTTGACGATAAAACCTTTTCCATAATCTTTATGGAATACCACGTCGTTTTCATTTTCCGGAATGCTTTTCTTCGGTTTCTATTTCTTTATCCGGTATACTCTTCAAGTTTCTTTAAAACTATCCAGATTCAACGTCCACAGAAAAGAATGCGCACCCCCATTCCCTTGCTCCCCACTTACATTTGCCTTACTCCAGATGTGAGAAAAAGCACTGTCTTCCTCACGACTTTCCAAGTCAGAAATCGCTTCTTTAACCATTATAGGAGAATTATGAGTTGTCGTAGCAGGCGGAATAAAGACCGGTAATTCTTTTCGCGTTCCTACAATAAAAACTCGCTCACGGGTTTGCGGGACGCCGTAGTCTTCAGCATGATATAATTGACAATCTATGTTATATCCCAAGGAGCCGAAGTCCTCCATTATCTTCTTAAAAGAATCCGAATTCTTCTTTAATAATAAACCGCCGACGTTTTCTGCAACGAACACTTTCGGGTGAACCTTTTTGACTGCCTCGACGATATATGTGTATAGACTCCTTCGTTTACCGTTGATTCCAAGCATTTTTCCGTTAATTGATATATCCTGGCACGGAAAACCGCCAATAATTACATCAGCATCCTGAGGGAGATTGTTTATCTGTTCACTGATATCTCCTTCAACGATGTAATCTCCAAGATTCTTTCTGTAAGTCTTACATGCGGCCGAACTCTATAATTTGCTATTTGTTTATAATCAAGAAATTTATCATAAAGAAGGTTCATTATTTCTCCCATAAAAAAAACTTCTGACAGACGCCAGAAGCTTTTTGAATTCAAGTATGGTTCTTTGTTTTTCGGCATTCACCTATTCGGAGTAAGTGAACCAAACTCACATTAGAACCTCAGTACACGAATCCGACACATCGCATACCTCTTTGGTTACTATTGTAATACACCCATTTTCAAAGAAAATCAATCCCTTTTGTCTACTGAAATGTACAATATAATTCACATCACACCATTTGCGATATAAACATATCTTGTTCTGTCATAGGCATTATATATTTTTCCTTTCATATTTACAAGAGATCATTCGTTAGAAACATTTGCACCGTCACACACATAAAAAAGGCAATGATTCTCACCATTACCTTTTTCAGAACTTTATCCTATTGTATTTAATTTGATATTTATCTTCCCATCGGAACTGAAGGTCATGCCCTCGGCATCCTGAGGAGTTTCGTAAAGGGTGCCGCTCAGGACATGCTCACCGTCATTTATGAAGATCTCGAAGGAGTATCGGTCCAGGAGAAGTCGGAGCTTCAGGTCATCGTAAGCACCGATCCTTACTTTACGGTAATCACAGATTGCGGCTGAACGTCCGCTGCTGCTCCGGTCAAGGATCAGATATCCTGTTTTTTTATCGTAGGAAATACTTATGCTGATATCATCCTTCACGGCAAACTTCATCTCAAAGTAGGAAGCATCCTTTGTTTCTGCCGTCATATCAACACATCTTCCGGCGATACCTTCCAGCTCGGCGTTATCCGGTGAAGTAACTGATGTTTCAACTGTACCTGTATACAGAGCTTTGATTTCCCGGATGGGCTGCTGATATATATGACCGTTTTTCAACGTCATTTCACGAGGAAAGCTCATCTGTCCGAACCATTTCTGTTCTTCCGGTATACAGCTTCCGGAATCCGGAGCCTGCATCCAGCCTATGACGATTCTCCTTCCGTCAGCTGTCTCCATGCTTTGAGGTGCATAGTAGTCAAATCCAACATCAAGGGGCTGTGCCTTCTCTGAGTCACCTACGAAAGCCATGACACAATTACCGTTTCTGTAACAGTCTTCATTTTTTTTCATATTCATCACAGAAACAGAAAGGACTTTTTCTCCGTCAAGAGTAAAATAATCAGGACACTCCCACATCCTGCCCCAGCTTCCGTCATTAGCCCTGATAGTATCCTTATATCTCCAATGAAGGATGTCTTCAGACTCATATCTGAGTACTGCACCCAGTCCGTTTTTCAGTCTTGCAGCTATCACACAATAGTATTTTCCGTCTTCGAACCAGATTTTCGGATCTCTGAAATCTCCTTTGTAGGCTCCCTCCGGCATATCCTTTACGGTAAGTATGGGGTTTGCCTCATACTTTTCATAGCTCTCACCATCACCAAAGGCAAGACACTGTGTTTCTTCACGGAAAAGCTCCTCGCCTTTACCATGCTCATTGTGAGCTGTATAGATCAGAAGATGCCGTCCCTCCTTGTCTGTGATGGCGCTTCCCGAAAAACAGCCTGTCTCATAATCTCTGTCCGGCGCCAGTGCAGCCTTCTCGTAATCCCAATGTACAAGATCTTTGGAAGTCCAATGTCCCCAGTGCATGCTGTCCCAGCTTGTGCTGTAGGGGTTATACTGATAGAAAAGGTGGTATTTTCCGTTGTAAAATGAAAAGCCGTTCGGGTCATTCAGCCAGCCAACCTTTGCAGTCAGATGATAAACTGGACGCTCTTCAGCGCTTATCCTTCTGCCGTATCTTTCTTCATAATCACGTGCTTTATCTAATGTATTCAAAATGGTCAATTCCTTTCATGATGTAGTCATTCCCTTTATAAGCTTTACCTTGTGTGTTATGCGGTATTTGTCAGGTTTCTTTCCGTTGATTATATCCAGCAGAAGCTCGACTCCCGAACACGCAAGCTCCTTTATGGGCTGAGCAACAACCGTTACGGTAGGATATGCAGAATAAACTATAGAGGTACCGTCATAAGCCACAAATTTTATATCCTGCGGTATTTTATAACCTTTAAGCTGTGCTATTTTCATGTAGCTGAGAACCGCAGAGTCCGTTGAAAAAAATCCGTCGACATCAGGATATTTCTTAATGCATTCCTCGATAACACTCTCGCAATGCTTCAGGTTAAAGTCATTCCAGTTTACATATTCATTGATACATTCAGAACCGCCCTCTTTTACAGTTTTCTCAAATTCCTCATGACGGTCAAAGAAGGTAAAATGCTCCGGCATTTCCCTGTTACGAAACTGAAGTATCTTCCTGCATCCCGCATTCAAAATCTCCTGTGCAGCCAGCTCTCCGCCCCTTTTGTGATCCACTGTTATCACCGGGATCTCCCCATCAACTTCTATGGTATCGAAGGAAACTATAGGCTTATGAGTTTTGATATATTTCTCATTATTCAGCGAATGGGTTGCTGTAAGTATGCCGTCCACCATATTGCGGCTCAGCATATCGAGATACGCCTGTTCATTGGATCTCTCTTCGCTGGTGTTACAGATCATTGCCTTGTAGCCATGCTCCCTGAGACATTTCTCAATCTCTGAAGTCAATTCGGCAAAATAGGGATACGCCACATCGGGAACTATTATTGCAATGATATTTGTTCTGTTCTGTATAAGGTTTCGGGCAATCTCATTAGGGGTATAATTCAGATCTTCAATCGCTTTTTCGACTTTCCTTCGGGTTTCCTCCGAAACATAGCCGTTTTTATTTAATACACGGGAAACGGTTCCGATACCGACTCCCGCTTTTTTTGCAACATCCTGTATTCCTGCCATTAAACTGACTCCATAAAACATTTCAGAGCATTTCCGGCATAAAACATGAAGCGTGCCAGCATTCTGTTGTTCTTTTGACTTTTCATCTTTAACTCCTTACTTGGTTCTTGTCAGCTTTTTAACTACCAGTGACAGAAATACAACTATGAAAAAGAATATGACCGCGATACAGCAGGCGTAACCGAAATTTCTGAAAGCCCTGTTCGTAGATGTAGTAAACCATGGTCTTTGTCTTGTTCTGAGGGCCGCCCTTGGTCATGATATATGACTGGGTAAAGAGCTTCATTGCCTGGATTATGGTTATCATGAGAACGTATTTTATGGTATTTTTAAGGGCTGTATAGAAATTCTCGTCTGTAAGCAGCTTTAAGTAATTTTTTATCCTCCGTTTTTTGAAAATGTAATGATTTTCGGCTTTTATGGAAAGGTTTCCACTCTCATCCAAAAAATAATGTGGAAACCTTTCCACTCCTCTTGACTGCATATTACCGCCATAGTTTTCTCTCGTCAATAGGAAAGTGTAATTCTATAACATTGTGACAAATATAAGGGCTTAAATTAGGCAAAATGACCCATCATTGACACTTATCCCCGCAGATAACCCGGGCAAAAATATCATTATGTGTTTTGCAGCTTACTGAATCGTTATGATAAGTCCGTGAGGTAGACAGGTGATGGGGAAATCATATGTATCGCTGGTCAGGGTACCGATGGCGATACACACCTGATTCTCGCAGTTTGACTCTATAACCTGAACAGAATCGTCCTTAACCTGCATCAAATTGATATGATGTTTTGTCTCAAGTCCCTCATCTCCCATTGATGCCAATGTTGTATCCGCAGGAACCTCAGAAACCTCTCCGTCCTTTATCATATAAAGAGCATCCTTGTTAAGCGGTGCCCTGAAGATTTCTCTGTCCACGTACTGCACTACAACCTCATACTTAGGCTTTGAGTTGTAATGAATATATGCCATCGCACCAAAGCCTATCGCAATGACAGCCGCAATTATACCAAGTAAAATAATATTTCTCTTATTCATATATTTATCCTCCGGGAGCAGGCATAAACCGAATCTGTCTAAGCCGGAATCCGATACACCAACTAAGTTTGAAAGTTTACTTTCAAATCGCACTCCTGTCAATAATCTTTGTTATGTCCTGGACCAGCATGATGTATTCCTTCTTCTGTTCCGGAAAGAACGGCCACCTGAGAGTAGTTTCCCGGAGTTCAATGCTTTCTGAAGTATACCTCTCACGTACATCCTTTATACATTGCCAGGCACCTTCAACCGGATTTTGAGGATCATACTCCGAAGCGAGAACCACCCGCTGTTTTGCAGATTCCAATATAGCTTCATTAAGAACCGGCACGAAAGCATCATCCAGTTCTTTAATATGATCGTGAAAAGGTTCAGGATCTATGGGTCTGCCGCCAAGTATCTGCTCGGAAACATTACCCGCAAGAACATGCCAGCTGTAGGACAGTATACTCCAAAGCTGACTGTGAAGTCCCGCCGCAACTATAAGATCATACTTCCCTTTTGGGAGAATTTCAGAAAAATCATTTACACTTTTGTATAGCTTCTGTTCCAACAGCCTAAGCTCAGATATGGATCTGTTAATGAAATCTTCTTCCGTAACCGTCCTGCCATTTTCAACCAGGTACATATAAAGCCTGTTAAAAAAGCTTTCTGTTGCTTCCTCTGTAATACCCGTCAGGCTCACGGCTTTTAGATCAACTCCAGATGTACGCTCAAGTCCGTATCTTCTTACAGCTATCCCGAGTCCATCACCATCCACATCAAATAGATCAATGCTTTTAAAGCTCCGGCTTATTCTTCCCAGATCTATATCATTGCAAGGCCCGGCTCCGAGAATCGCGATACTGCCGGAACGCTTATTGTCAGGATCGTTTCCTTTTTGATTTCCTTCTTCCGGATTTTTTTCTACGCAGAGAACTATCTCCGTAAGACTCTTCCTGTAAAAACTCCAGTTCTCAAATGCCCCCGGAATCCTGAACTCATTTTTAATACTTTGAAAAACACTCATTGCTATATTGTAGCGGAATTTTTTAAAAAAGCGAGTATATACTTTATTTTTTAGAAATACAAAACAGGCTTCCATCTCAGTGCCCTGCTTATTTTGACCAACTTTACCGTTGCAACCTTTCCATAAAAAACTCCCTTCCGGGTATCAGACATTAAGCCGCCCGAAAGGGAGTATGACCACTGACTGTTTATATCAGACTGTGATATATAAATTTCACTACTAAAGAATCATTGTGAACACAGAGTCTTCACACATCATCTCAGACTGTAATATGTAAATGATGCTCCGGATGGAATACCATGTGCACGCAGGCTGTCCTCCAGGACTGAACGCTGATCCTCAGGGATAGAATCCGGCAGATGTACGGTCACATCCTCAGGGATACCTGCAAAGGTATCAGGCTGATAGTACGCAATTCCGCTGGTTTCATTGGCTGTATCTATCTCAAACAGTACTAAAGTATTGAACCAGATATCCTTAAGAGCAGTATTGCCCGTAAGTATCCTTGATCCTATACCGTCACCGCACTGACCGCGGAAGTAAGCTGATGTAAATGCAGAATCCTTGAAGGCTTCATCCACGATTCCATATACATTACCTGTCAGCCACCAGTCACCGTCTCTGTAGAGATGAAAGTGAGGTATGCCAAGCTTATCACTGTCTCCGTGATATCCTGTGATCTTGCCCTTACTGTCGCAGTCAAAATCATAGGTGCCGTCAGGGATGAACTCTCTTGATGAACCTATCCATGCGATATCTCTATATCCGATGGAAAGCAGGAACTGATCAAGTGCATCGGACTCCTCCGCAGTTGCATCAGACGGAAGATAAACCTGATAACCAAAGCTTGTTGCATCATAGAAGCTGCCCTGAAGCTGAGAAGCAGCATCATAGACACCATCCAGATAGAGACAACTGCCTTCAAGCTCCTGATGATCTGAGAATACATGCTTATAGGCATCCTTCAGATATACGTAGTCTGCCTTTATAGCTCTCTGTCCTATCTCTGCCTCGGGACAAAGTATCATGATGCATGCCGCACCATAGGTGGCACTATCACCGATCCTTGTAACTGTTGATGGGATCACCAGAGTATCCAGTGTAGTAGAGTTGAAGCAATTATCAGGGATCTCTGTAAGACCCTCCGGAAGACTCACATACGGAAGTCCGAACATGGAGGCAAATGCACTCTCTCCGATTTTTGTCACTGTCTCAGGAAGTTCTATCCTCTGGAGATTGTGACAGTTAACAAAGGCACCCTTGCCGAGCTCCTTGAGATCTGACGGAAACTCTATCTCAGAAAGCTGTGCACCGTCAAAAATGTAATCCGCTGAAAGTGTTGAGCCTGCTGCAAAGCTGATCTTCTCAAATCCGCTTTCGTCAAATGCATGTGAATCATACTCTGCTGAGCTTCCCTTGAAGCTTCCTGTGCCGGAACCCTGATAAGCTGCAAAGCCTACATAGGAAACACTTTCAGGTAATACTACATCCTTAAGTTTAGGACAGTCACGGAATGCATTCTGATAAATAAAGTTCATGGTTTCAGGAAGTACAACAGTTTCAAGGTTTGTACATCCTGAAAAAGCATTGGCCTGAATTTCAGTTACGCCTTCAGGTATCACAACCTTTTTTACAGAAGTATTGTCCTTAAATGCATTGGGTCCGATATAAACCGTGTTGTAGTCTCCGATGACCTCCGGAATGCTCACCTCTTCATCCGAACCGGAATAGGACATGATCCTGCCGCCGTCAGACAGAAGACCGTTTACTTGAGCTGTACCCGGCTGATGCCATCCGTCGGGGTCAAGCTTTACAGAGTTCATCAGATCCACAAACTGCTCATTATCAAGGAATGCCTTGAAATCATCAGGTGAGAAGCTGTTGTTTGAAACATGTACATCGGCACTCATCTTGTCATTGAACTCTGAGAAAAGGTACATAGAGTACAGTATGGTCGGTTCCTCATTTCCTTCCTTCTCAAAGATATGCTTTGCGATAACCCCTATCCAGTCATTGCTTCCGTAGGTACGGGTGAACTGCTCCCCTTCATACATATCTGCATGATGCTGAGGATCAGGATTGTACTGTGTTGACATGGTGATTCCGCCTGTGAGAGCATTGGAATGAAGATTTGCCACCATGGAGTTCTCACCTGTCTTTACAGGCCAGCGGGCCGGGAAGGTTGCGGTGATACCATTAACGGTGTACTCATTTCCATCCGGTGTCTTTATGCATTCAAAGCTGTTCAGTACAGCACGGAGCTTACTGTTGTAAAGGTAGTGGTAGATGTTTGTATCATCCTTAGGATCAAGCGCCTCCAGGCGGATGTGCATCCCCAGCCACTCTCCTACAAGAGTCTCTCCATAATCCATGATGATGTCTACACCCGGGGCATCATTTTCATTGGTTGGATGGAGCCAGCCCTTCCGTATATTGTTGGCCCAGACACGTACAGGGAAACCTGCAAGAGTACCCGACACATCCTGAGACCAGTCGGTTTTTATGAGATTACCGGCATAGTTAACTGATGAGCTTACATTATGTACTGTATTGTTGATCGAAAAATTATTCGGGCGGAACATAAGCTTCCAACCGTTCTCCTCGTCAGTAACGGTGATATGTCCAATATTATCCCCTCTGCCTTCATTGACAGCCTTGACACCCTCCGGCAGCCGGAGTATGAGATTTTCATCTTCAAAGACCTGTTCTGTAAGGTCATAATCCTTGTTGATACCCGGAATGGGTGATGACGTATCAAGCTCATTTTTTGCAGGCTCCTCCTCCACAAACGGAGCTTCAGTCTCTGTCGGAGCCGCAGTGGTTTGATCCGTTTTCTTACTGCTGCTGTTACATGCAGTAAGTCCCAGGACCGCTGCCGCACCGATGATCAAGATCAGTGTGTGTTTTTTCATACATTATCCTCCTTATGATTTGAACCTGATGGATCCGAGTATCCTGTCACCCATGCTTCCTTCGCTTGTATCTATGCGAACTATACCTATGGATACAGCGTGAGAATCATCTATCTGAGCGATATACTCGGTCCACTCATATCCGATATTCTTGTAGGTTCGTCCGGCAAATTTGATGCCTCCTATCTCTCTTTCATCGATATCCTTATAGTTTTCAAACTTATCCTTGTAGAAATCAAACTTTGAGAGTTCCGGATCCACCTTGAACTGTATGAAGCCTGCGCCAAAGGTATTGGGATCTTCATTTTCTACAAGATGATCCTTGTTTTCATCATATGACCATCCGCTTTCCGGAATCTGCATACTGACGGTTATCGTGTCTTCGTCGTGTGCAAACGGGTGAATATCTACAGAGAAGTCTTTCATCTTCATGTTTGCTGCAGCTACCTTGTCGGCTTCATTGGCTGCCGCCTGAACCTCCTCAAGATACCTGCTTTCAGCCTCTGATGCGCTGAAGCCGCTTGAGTTGAAACCGCTGACTGTGTATACTCCGGGTGCATTGTCAGGATCATCCTCCTCAAAGTTGACATAAATGAAGTGATTCTCATCTTCAGGAGATATCCAGAAGTAGTAGCGTTTGTTTACCTTCATATGCTCGGAATACTCTTCCTTGTCAAACTTTCCTTCAACACCGAACTGAGCTACCAGATCCTCATAGGTAGTATGGAAGATATCCTTGGCTACCTTGTTCATCCAGACATAGTCCTTCTGCAGCTCCTCCTCACTCCGGACGATACCGTCTCCGCCGGAAGCGCCCGCATTTTCAGCATTTGCTTCTGCCTTGGTCTCTGCATCCCTGTCAGTCTCAGAGCCTTCGCCGGAGCTTGGCTTTGTTTTTGTGAGAACCATCTTTTCACCTTCGAGATCAAAGGTAAGGCTGTCTCCCTTTATGGTTCCGGTCATCTTCTCTCCGGATGCATCCAGGGTGATCACATCATCATCGATAGTGTATGTGCCATGCTCAGCCTCTCCGTCCTCGATGAAATCCATACTGCCATCCTCCGAAAGCTCTATCATGATCATTTCAGAAGCCTTATCTGCTGTCGTACCTGTCATCTCGGCAAATTCCCGGATAGACATATCACCCAGCATGCTGAGATAGTAGGTTCCGGAAGCATCACCTGACTTGGAAGAGCTGCTTCCTGTGTTTCCTGCAGCGCTTTCAACAGGAGCACTTCCGTCTCTCTTCATAGTGTAGTAAACCCCCTGCATATCGAGATTCAGGGTATCTCCGTCAAGCTCATAGGTATATTTTGAAGTACCGTATACAGTGATCTCCCCCGGCTTCCATGTGATATCCAGCATACTTTTGAACAGATTGAACTTTCCCGTTCCATCTTCATAGAGTTCAAGCCATGTATCTCCCATTCCGGCTTCCGTAAGCATGCCGTGATCCACCTTGTGTCCGTTGGACTCATACTCATAGATAAGATACTTACCGGCATCCCCTGATTTTTTTTCTTCCTTTGTTTCTTTTGTCTCATCAGGCTTTGCCTGAGTTGCTGCGACAGTCTTCGCAGCCACGGGAGCCCTGGTCGTTTCCGCTGCTTTTGCAGTCTCCGCTGTCTTACTATCGGAGCCGCCGCAGGCTGCCAGAGTCAAAAATGCTGTAAGTAAAGCTGCCGTAAGTAAACCCTTCCTTAATTTTTTTTTCATATAAAACCTCCCTCCTTGGTGTTCACCATAAAATAAAACAAAAGCACCCGTTTTACTAAGTAAATCTTAGCAAAACGAATGCTTAACAGCGTCACCCATAAGGGTGAAAAAGAAATTAAATTCTTCAATCCCGTTTGTTTGGGATGATAAATTTTTTATTTGTCACAGCTATCGCAAGCCTGATCTTGTTGGGATAGCCGGTCTTCTGCAATATATGTGAAATATGAGACTTAACTGTATTCCGGGAAACGAGAAGTTTTTCAGCGATTTCGCCATATTCCATACCTTCGCATACGAGACGCAGTACTTCTATCTCTGCAGGTGTGAGATCATCACTTGTTATCATACCGATCTGTACGGTAGGAGTCTTTTCCGGATAAAGGTGTTCTCCGGACATGGTCTTATCTATCACTTCCATAAGCGTTTCAGGACTCGAATCCTTATACCAGAAGCTGTCTGCTCCGGCTTTTCTTGCCCGGTCAAGGAAGCTGACCTCTGCCATGGAGGTGATCACTATGATTTTTGTATCAGGAAATTCCCTATGTATCTCAGCAGCCGCATCTATACCGTCTTTGTTTCCCGATGTACATACATCCATCAGGATGAGATCTACATGCTGGCGTCGGCATTTTGTTATGGCAAGCTCCGCACTGCTGATGCTTCCTGCAAGCTCATACCGTCCGCTTTCTGTGATCATATGTTCCATGCTTTCACGCGGCATGCGTTGGTCTTCCACAATAAGAACATTTATCATACTTTTCCATCCTTAAACATTGCCATATCTTTTCATACTTATACATTATCATGATATGGCTTGTCAAAAGCATTTCCTGCCCATTGATAAACATCTGCTTGAGGTGTGGCTCATCAGCATACAGATTCTTCCCTTTTGACCGGCAGACGTATCCTCAGTCTGAAGTCAGGCTCCCATAGGATCTCCATCTGTCCGCCGGCGGCTTCAACATGCTTTCGAACATTGGATAAACCTCCCCTTGGCTGAACCGGCCCTTTGACGGTTCTTCCATTGTTTGTGATCTCTATCTCTGTGAACTGAGGATCTGCCGTGTCTTTTATCTTGACAGACAGTATGGTGGCATCTGCGTGACGTACACTGTTGGTAAGTGCTTCACGGACAGAGATAAGGAATATACTTAGGATATCCTCATTTTCAGGAACCTTCCCATCGATCAGCACCTCTGTACCGATAGTGGCAGCATCTCTCAGAAACTCCTCCATTTCCTCCTGTACAGGTCTTTTATTCCGGTCTGTATAAGTACTCTCGTTATATGCATATAACGAGTGAACAGCTCGCTTTAACAGCCGGAGGGAAGCCTCTGTATTTTCAAAATCCATATTTTTGAGTATTGCCTGACGAACCGCAGTGAGTCCCTCACCCATCTGATCATGAAGTCTTGTTTTCGTCATGAGGATCTCTTTTTCCCTTGTCATGATGCCAACCTGTTCCGACAGGAATCTGAGATTCTGTGACATCTTATGCAGATCCTCCAACTGGCTTTGCAATTCTTCATGATAATGGCACAGCCCCGTTACTTCCGATAAAACGATTTCTCGATAACTTTTGTCCCCAAACAGAGCGGCAGATTCACTATAACTCCATTTAGAACCATCAGGAAAGCAAAGTATTTGCTCCTGATATTCATCATCCTTAAGATATCTTTCACAGGACCTTAAAGACTTTTCAACTTCATCATAGTACTGAAGTTCTCTCCCTTCAAGAAGTCTGTACAGTCTGTACATCTGGAGATTACAGAGCTTTATGCGTCCATCCGGTGTGAAAAAGCATATTGCATCCGGCAGTGTATTGATGGCCTCCATGATAGAGGTATATCCCGGGATATGCTTAGTGCTCTGCCATTTCCTGATGAGATTTAGTACAGACCATAAAAGTGTAACCCCTGCGATACACCATACTGCTGCCATAGGCATCCCTGAAAAAAGATCATATGACATCGAAGGATGCTTCGGCATATATCCCGTTTTTACGATATTGAGATTGACAAGCAGTATATAGACAGCTGTAAGAACTGCCGTATCTGTCAGAATACGTAAAATATGTTCTTTTCCGGCGATATCGATCCAGATTACTATCATGAGAAGGAAGCTGCTTATAAACAGTGTGCTTAACTGAAGAAACTGATGAAGTTCTGTACATTCCGAAAAAAATCTACTCATCATCCATATCCTCTTCGTATCCTGTGGTCTCAATGTCCCGGTTCTTTGTGCTTAAGACAAAACGCGAAATATCTTTTTCGTTCATCCCGCTTTCAATCTCCATAATGAGCCAAAAATCGTCATCCTCCTGACGGATCTTCAGGAACAATGCTGACATCTGATCAAGCACCGACTCGATCTTCGTCTCAAAAAATTCATAAAAGCGGGTAGCCTCCTCGTAAGGTATAAACCCATTTCCCGAAAAATCCACGGCACAATCCACTCCCAGAAGTTCAAGATTGGACAGCGATTCTTTAAAGCAGATCACGAGATCACGTATATCGATCAATCTGCTCTTTTCTCCGAGAAATACCAGGTTTCCTCTCCGTTTTACATATGCACAAAGCACAGCGATCCTCCCAAGCAGCAGATGCTGTTTTGCCCTCATCGATGAAACATCAGCATATCCGGGTATCATTTTATAATCGCTGTCATCAGAAGAACAGTTACTGACTGCTTCAGTCTGATCATAACATGCAAACAGCTTCTCAAGGGTTTGTATCTCTCCCGAGGTTGCCATCTGCAGTATATCATATAGACGATTCCGTTCTTTCAGTTCTGTGATTTCCTGCTTTGCCTTGAGCTGCTCCTGCTCCAGAAGCATCCGGTCCCTGAGATTTTCTTTGTTTTCCTCCAGCCTTTCGGTCAGCCGTGTAAGTTCACTTATATCTGTTTCCCAGATAACATAGCCGCCTGTGATCCTGTGGCTTCTCAGTATGACTTCGGGATCAGGGCTTATCTCTCCTTTTTTGATCACTGATCCGATCATACCGGTGTCAAGCCTGTCGGCTCCTTCTGAACGATAGTAGATATGACCGGCTTCATCCGTTATCAGTGCCTTGAGCTTTCCCTGCTTAAACAATTGCTTATATCCGCTGTTTGACTGTATCAGACCACTGAATATGCAAGCTTCAAGAATTGCCAGTATCATAGTGCAGTAAAACAAAGTGACATCACCAAGATGCAGCCTGGTAAGAAGCGATTGATCGGCTACGTTCAGGATCATATAAAGAAGTATCATAAGTGCGGGAAGCATCGGAAGCCATATGATACTGTGGTGTTTAGACTCACGGCAGCGGTGCAGCATCAGCCATAAGGCTGAAAGCATCAAAAAGCTGCCCCAAAACATACATAAATAGTAAACAGGTCCATAGGTGATGTCATCATCAGACCATGAACTGATCGTTTCGTTAAAGCGGAATACCAACTGATGCATATCATTGGTGAGGACCAGAATAAAAAGAAGTATTCCGGGAATATAGAGAAAAAACAGCTTTCGCGGCAGTTTATAGTTCTCGGGTTTTCTCAGATACAGCGATGCCGCAAAAGCAAAGGATGGGATCATCATCATGGGAATGTAGTAGGAGTACCAAAGCCACCGTAGCATATCCGGATCGGCGGTAAAAAAATACTTGCATGTACGAATCATCATCCATAGTGTCATCATTGCTGCGATCCCCTCCAACAGCCTTTTGGTGCCTCTGCGGATGATGCGAATATCTACAGATATTCCCCAACCCGCAAAAAGTCCTGTGTACATAAGAGAACAGGTTATGTTGTACCATGTGCGCTCCGGCTGATCTGCCCGAAAACCCCCTATACGTAAAAAAGCCATAGTCATCATGAACAAAACAATAATCATTGTTTTTTTGATAGTAAATGAATACCTGTTGTTCATGATCCTTACCCTTTCACCTTCATGTTTTGTTTTATTTTTTGTTATCCGATCCGGTACTTATATGATTTTATTTTTTCGTAGTCCCTTAGAGACATGACTGCTTCCCGGGACATAGGTATGAGGGCGATCATATTGAAGACAGTCATGAGACCTATCCCGACATCTCCGAGATCCCATACAAATGTATAAGCTGCAAGGCATCCAATAAAAAGATTCACAAGAGCGACAGCCTTGTATATCGTCTGTGAAGTCCAGCTGTCGCCAAAAACATATGCCACATTTGAACGGGCATAGAAAAGTATCCCGAGAAAGGTGGAAAAGCAGAAAAGCCAAAGGGTCACTGCGATGAATATCACACCGGCATTACCAAAGTGATATCTCATGGCTTCCTGAAGAAGATCCATGCCCTTAAGACCTTCTGTGATGCTTTCGGGAACAAGCAGGATCACAAATGCAGTACAGCTGCAAATGATGATAGTATCGATAAATACACCCAGAGCCTGAAGAAGACCGGACTTTGCAGGATGATCCACATCTGCGCTTGCTGCAGCGCAGGGTGCTGAACCTGAGCCTGCTTCATTGGAGAAAAGTCCTCTTTTAACACCATTCATAAGCACTGCTCCGAAACCTCCTGCCGCAGCCTGTCTCAGTCCGAAGGCTTCAGTAAATATACGGCTGAAAACACCCGGAAGCTCCGTGATATTATTGATGATAGCAAAGATCGTAAGGAAAATATAGAAGCCTGCCATGATAGGAACTATGATGTTCAGAACCTTTACAGTGACATTCTTCCTTAAAACTATAAATGCTCCCGGTATACAGAGGATCACAGCAGTAGCAAGGGGCGGGACACGGAATGCATTATCAAGAGCGGAAGAAACGGAATTTCCCACGACTTGGCTTATGCCGCACCAGCAAAGAAGTGCCGAAAGAGCAAAAAGAACAGCAACAACACTCTTCTTCTTTTTGCCTGCCAACATATGATGAATGTAATAAGCGGGACCGCCTCTGAACCCACCGTAAAGAGGATCCTCTTCCTTATAAAGCTGTGCGAGGGTTGCCTCAACAAATGCAGTGGCGGAACCAATGATGGCAGCGAGCCACATCCAGAAGATAGCTCCGGCACCACCGGCGGAAACAGCCGCAACCACTCCCACGAGATTTCCCATACCAACACGTGTGGCAGTAGAAACTATAAGAGCCTCAAGACCGGATACACCGCCCTTTTTATCTTTATCAACGTTTTTCTCCGTCGATACTCTGATCATCTCGGGGAACAGCCTTACGGGCAGAAATCCGGTGATGACCATACAGTAAATACCCGCAGGTATAAGCAGAATAACCAGCAGCGACAGGCCGAGAGAAGACCCTCCCGGAAGCGGAATTTTTACCAGATCTCCCCAAAGAAAATTGTAGACAAATTGAAATAACTGCATTTTATGATACCCATTCCTTTACGTTATTTGAACTCTAACATTATACACCGGCGCTTTAGGAAGTCAAAGTGTAACAGTGTAAAGTCTGTGAGCATCCCGTTAAACAGTTTTAATGCTCTTTATAAATTTTTTTGCCTGTAAAGTCTCTTCCACCATACAGCTTTACTTTAGGTGCAAAATTTCCGGATGCTCTGCTGCCACCATACAGCCCGTCGGAATAGTTTGAACTGTAAGCACTATCATTATAAGAATTGCCTCCGGAAAAATACCCGCCGGAAAAACCTCCGGCGGAACCGGCTTTACTTCTCTTGTCCGGGTCGATTCCTCTGTCCAAAAGTTCATTAATAAAGGTAGTGTCTTCATTTTTATACTCGAAAAGATAAAGAGCATTTTTCGCCCTGGTAATCCCTACATAGAATAGTCTGCGTTCCTCCTCAAAGGTTTCAAGCTCCTGAAGATCATCACCGCTTGCAGACTTCCGGAGAGAACTGCTCTTCCATGCAATATCCGGAACCTCCTGAGGGAACACCCCATCCATTACGTCCATCAGGTAAACGGTATCATATTCGAGCCCCTTACTGCTGTGAATGGTGGAAAGCACAAACTTACAGGTCGGATCATTATCCTTATCTTTAAGAAGAAGCTGTAATGCTTCTAACCTGTCGAGAAGTCCCTTTGGACTGTTTTCCTGATACGAAAGACTCCTGAGAATCGCTATTTTGCCTTCGTTCATCTTATTTCGCTCAAGATAGTTGTTGTAACCCATCTGTCTGGTTATGCGCCCGACAGCCTGATCCGCCTTGTCCTTCGGAAGATTCTTTAAATGATCCTTCATTTCCTGAAGGCTGCTCACCGTTCCTTTAGGAAGATTACAATATCTTAGGGCAGCATCTATCACAGGGAGCTTATGCTTTCTGCTCTCGAAACAGGCCTGCTCTGCAAGAGCCTTTGACAGATAAGTTTTCATTTTATAGTAGATCTGTAGAAAAAGCTCTGTATCCAGTGGGTCCAAAGAAAATCTGATAATGTTTGATATATCTACTACCGTTCTGTGAGTAAAGAAACTCAGATCCATGTTTTTGATTCTGTAGGGCACTCCGTTTCTTTCAAGGATATCCACAAGCGGAATCGCACTTTCATTATCCCTGTAGAGAACCGCAGTTTCAGCCTTACAGTCCGCTGCAACCTTCAAAAGATAACTGTATCCCGCATTTCTGCTTTTAAGACTGATTGTTCTGAAATCTCCACCCGCAGACCTATGAGTAAACATGCTCTTTTCATGTCTCAGAACATTTTGGGAAATGAAGTGCTGTGCCTTATCGACTATCTGCTTTTTAGATCTGAAATTCTCTTCCATAAGAAGCACCCTGGCTCCCGGATGCTCCTTTTCAAAATTGAGAAGCGCTTCAGGATAAGCCGCCCTGAAACCGTAAATGCTCTGGTCCTCATCCCCCACCATGAAAATGTTTCCTTTTCCTGATGCAATCAGACCAATGATGGCGTGCTGTATTTTGGAGGTATCCTGAGCCTCATCAACACAGATATATTTATATTTTTCCTGTATGTATGAAAGTGTCTCCGGACTTCTTTTAAGGATCATAAGGGCGTAAACCATCTGATCATCATAATCCATAAGTCCCCGGCTACGCATTTCCTCCTGATACATTGTATAAATTGCGGAAATCTTTATGTCTTCTGTTTCATCGAGACTCCTGATCTCCTCCTTGTCCAGCATCATGTTTTTGATATAGGTGATAAGGGTTCTTACAGCCTTAAGATCGCTTTCGGTTGCATAAGTCTTCTCCACCTGCTGAAATATCCGGCCAAGCATTTCTGTGGTAACCTTTTCATCAGTGACCAGTGTAAATGCCTGCTTCCCGATACGTCTCCCATAGAAGTTAATGATTCTGGCGCATACTCCGTTGATGGTCCTGAACTCAAGTCTCTCCGTATATTTATCTCCAAAAAGACTTCTGAATCTCTCCGCCATATCCCTCGTTGCCGCAACAGTATAGGTAAGTGTAAGTATACTTTCGGGGTCTATATGCTTCACAAATATCATGTATCCGAGTCTCGCTACAAGAACTGTTGTCTTTCCGGATCCGGGTACAGCAAGAAGCAGCACCGCACCGTCGACAGCATTAACCGCGGCACGCTGCTGCTCTGTAAGTCGTATATCATGTTCCATAAGGTAATCGTAAAAATTCATAGAACTGAATATAACATACGACATACACGAATCTCAAGCTAAAGGTATACGATACTCTTATGAATAAAAGATTTTGGACGAATGATAATATAGAAACGTTAGTTTCTTCATCCCGAAAAATGCAGGGAATGTGACACAATATTTGCGTTTTCTACAAGCCAGAAAGGTATCATCGATGTCAAAATATAAATCTATTTGTGTAACAGCTTTAATCATATGCATGTTTCTCGTATTTACCGGCTGCGGCAAAAAGGAGCCGGAGTACGAATCCCTTGAAGCAGAGCTCCATGCCATCATGCAGGACAAGATCAGTAATCCACTGGTTATGAGAATGGATGACACTTCGGGAACTTCCTATCTTTATCTTGATGATACTCTGAGCGTACTGTACCAGCCAAGTCATAAGAAAAAAACCATCACCATTTGCAACAAAAATAAAAACACAAATGTGTGGTCTACATATGGTTACCTTATGAAGAGCTCCGAAGACAAATACAGTGCCTACACACCAAAATACGCTGTTGACGCAGATGCAATGCGTGCAGATTATGTAACTCCATTTGTTAATTTCACCGTAAAATCGGAAAACGAGAAAGAAAAAAGTCTGCAAATAGTTGTAAATTTTGCCGGCGCCGATGAAACCTGGGATGTGAGAATAGATAATCCCAGTTTTGTGTCATTCAGGAGAACCGTTGTCCCTACCGACATCTGGATGTATGACAAAACCTCCGGAGAGTACCCCGTTGTTCTGGCAGCGGTAGTAAATGAAGTCAAAGCTGCAAATTCCACCATGGGTTCTCTTTTTGAAGCCCGCACAGAAGATATTATAAATCCACCCCAAAAATCACTTTTAGATCAAATCAAAGATATTTTTAAAAAATAATCAGGCACGACTCCACCGATCAAAAATCCATGTGAGGATATAATCCATCGGGAACCGCTTAAATTGATAGAGGGACATCCTGAATACATATGCGTCCCCCATGGACTTCCATATAAAAACAGCGCCGGGGCTTTATCCCCGACGCTGTTTCCCGTACATGATCATCCAAGAAGATTCAGCATAGACCCTACAGCATAGAGATTGTTATATGCGTAAGGTGTCCTCTTTGAAAAATCAAACATCATATTCAGATAATCCTGTCCAAGGTCTGCTGACTGACCAAAGATACTTCCGCCACTTCCGAGAAGACCGGATTCATTACCGGATAAGCTTCTTCCCATGATACTGGTTACTGACTTCGATAATGCTTCATCTGCTTTCTGGCTCAAGCCTGTAGCGATTCCGTACTGACCTCCGATTATTTCGCGGGTAGTATCATAATCCTTTTCAAGAGCAGATCGAAGTCTCTCCTCATCCAGACTCAGATTACCGTTCTTGTCATAGGACAATCCCACCATACTGAGAACCGTTCCATTGGAAATCCTCTTTGACATATCCGAAATCTGACTGTAAACTCCGCTGCCCAGACTCTTACCTACAGAAAGTGTCTCCATGGTATCGTTGTACTTTTTCACCATATCCTTCATGGCAGACACAATGTTGTCTTCATCGACACCGGTGTAAATACTGGTTGTTCCCGTACCCTTCAGAGTCAGAGTCGCATCAGCATTACTTAAGCTGATAGTATTGGACTTTGAAGTATATTGGGTCGTTCTGCCATTCTCGGTAATGGAATATCTCGCCGGTTCAGTATCTGTTGCCAGATTCTGAACATCAACCGTAAATTCCTTTGCCCTACTGAGAGACTTTGTGGATATCTCCGCAACACCTTCGTCTGAGGATCCAAGTGTGAACTCAGAGAAGACATTTCCCGGTTTATAGTAGCTAAGCCTGTCAGCCGCTTTCTCCATACCCGTCAGGTCACTTTTGTAAAGACTGAGAAAAGCTGTGGTATTATCGACACCGTAGGTAGATGTACTCAAGCCCTGGGTTCCAAGATAAGACGAAACTCTGGATGCATTTCTCGAAGCAAGCGATGAATTGATACTGTACTGGTATCTCATCAGATCATACATGCTTTGTATGCTTGAGGAATTGTAAAAATCAAAAGAACCTACACCGCCTAAAGCACTTATTGACATCTTTTGCCTCCTTTCATCAATATTGTCAGTACATATCCTTATGTACTGCAGTGTTCCGATCAAGTACTGTTCGTCTGTATCATCACAGACTTTCCTACTTTTATGATAACACAACCTGTAAAATCCGGCGACATAAAAATAATTTTTTATTTATGGCAGTTCAGGTAACAGCTCAGCCGATGGATCCGGGAACGTAGATAGTGGGTTCATACTATTAATTCGGCAATTTATACATAAATTCTATTTATGTATAAATTTAAATATATAAATTTAACAAATATATATTGCAGCGTTATCATAGACATATACAAAATGAATGTGAAGAAAAGTGCACGTCTTCTCATTTTTGAGTCGAAATTTATGTGAAGGATTCACATGTTATTCAAAGGGGATTTTACTATGAAACAATTTAAATTAGGGCTCGTTCCAAAGCTCATCATTGCAATCATTCTGGGTATTTTGATCGGACAGTTCACTCCATTATGGTTCTGCAAAACCGTAGTTACTTTATCAACAAACTTTAGTGTTTTCCTGAAATTTGTCATCCCTCTCATGATCCTGGCCTACGTTACCATGGGTATCGCAGATCTTTCCCAGGGTGCAGGAAAGCTCCTTGTAGTCACAGTACTTCTTGCATATTCAAGTACACTTATTGCCGGAAGCCTTTCATTCATTGTTTCCGACACACTTTTCCCTCATTTCATGTCTCCTGATGCTCTCGAGAAGATTCAGGCAACAGCTGACGTAAGTGTTGGTTCCTACTTCACCATTTCACTTCCGGCAGTTATCGATACATTGTCAGCGGTTGTACTTGCATTTATCCTTGGTCTCTGCATGTCAACTCTTCGCGGTAAGACCATCGGTACATCTCTTTACAACGGAATGAAGGATTTTTCAGCTATAATTGATTCTGTTCTTCACACAGCTATCATCCCTCTTCTTCCATTATACATCTGTGGTACCTTTGTTGACCTTACATATTCAGGCAAGACCTTTACTATCCTCAGCATTCTCTGGAAGGTGTTTGTGGTAGTTATAGCTATGCACCTTATTTATATTTTTATGCAGTTCACACTTGCAGGAAGTATTGCTCACAAGAATCCGTTAACACTTATCAAGAACCAGATTCCGGGTTATACAACAGCTATCGGAACACAGTCTTCAGCTGCAACCATCCCTGTAAACCTTGAGTGTGCAAAGGCTGACGGTGTTTGCTCGCAGATCAGAAACTTCGTTGTACCTCTTTGTGCCAATATCCATATGTGCGGATCCATGATCACAATCACAGCCTGCGCTACAGCAGTATGTCTCATGAATGATCTTCCTATCAGCCTTGCAACAGTCATTCCTTTCATTATGACACTTGGCGTAGCGATGGTTGCCTCACCGGGAGCTCCGGGCGGATCCATCATGACTGCACTTCCATTCCTTTACATGATATTCGGAACAACAGCAGGTGACCCTAACGGTCCTATCTGTGCACTTATGGTTGCTCTTTACATCACACAGGATTCCTTCGGAACAGCCTGCAACGTTTCAGGTGATAATGCCATAGGCGTAGTGGTTGATCAGATCTATAAGAAGTTCATCTTAAAGGATGCTGAAGCTGAGGCTGCTACTGTCAAAACAGCATAATGCAGTAGGGAACTCCTGCTCCCATGCAGACCGCCATTAAGTAATTCTGGATATTTACCGGAAGGCGGCAATGCGATAATCGAGTAGGGGAGGAAGGCACCCATACTCGATGTCGCGTTGGCCTTCAAATGAATATAAATATTCGCTTGAAGGCCATATCGCGCAAACTAAAATCAGTGTTTTCCTCAAACCGGAAACACTGATTTATCTTTTTAAAGACAGATCCGAAATGGTACTCTGCACTGTACCAAATATATTTTAGAAAGCTATCATATCAAAATGAATATTTTCAACATCATAGGACCCATCATGATCGGTCCATCCAGCTCACACACTGCGGGTGCCTGCCGAATCGGTGCAGTGGTCAACAAAATAGTTGATAATGATACCCTTACGGAAGTAAAAATCCAATTATCCGGTTCCTTTGCACGTACATATAAGGGTCATGGCACAGACAGAGCCATCCTTGCAGGCATTATGGGCTATAAAAGCTGGTCTGAAGAGATCAGGAATGCCATGGATATCGCAAATGAGCGTGGACTTAAATATGAGTTCATAGCCGAAGATATCCCGGGAGCTCATCCCAATACCGCAAGAATTTCCTTCACCTGTGCAAGCGGAAAAACCGGTGTAGTTGAAGGAGCCAGCATCGGAGGCGGAAACATTAGAATAGACAACATTGACGGTATGGAAGTGAATTTCAGCGGTGAAAACAATACTCTTTTTGTTCTTCACCAGGATAAACCAGGTGTCATCGCCAATGTAACAAATCTTATGTACTGGCGTTACGGCGACCTTAACATAAGCGGTTTCCACTTAAGTCGTAAGGAACCCGGCGGTGATGCCCTTATGACTTTGGAGCTGGATGAACTCCCTCCCGAGCAGCTGATCACTGATCTCAAAAAAATGGATAATATCGATAACGCATTACTTATCCATGCGATTTAAATAAGCTGATATACTGACAATCCTTTTGTCGGATATCAACAATGAAAATATGCATTTTAAGATAGGAGAAATATAATGTTATCATATAATTCAGTAAAAGAGCTGGTAGACATGGCAATTCAGAATAAATGCCGTATCAGTGAGATCTGCATAAAAGACCAGGCAAAAAAGATGGGCAAGACCGAGGATGAACTCTTCGAACAGATGGAGAAGTGCTTTGAAACCATGTGTGAATCCGCAGAATGGGGCGAGCAAAAGGGCCGCAGATCAACCTCCGGTCTCACCGGTGACGAAGGATATCTCATGAAGAAGTACGCGGAAAAGGACGGAGGTCTCATGGGCAAGCCCATGTCAAGAGCTGTATCCCGTGCCCTTGCGGTTTCCAATTGCAACGCTGCCATGGGAAAGATCGTGGCAACTCCCACTGCCGGAAGCTGCGGAATTCTTCCGGGATGTCTCATTACTGCCTACAAAGAAAGGCAGATGCCAAAGAAAGACGTAGTTATGTCTATATTTACGGCGGCAGCCTTCGGCATGATCATCGCCCAGAAGGCTTCTATCGCCGGTGCGCAGGGTGGCTGCCAGGCAGAGTGCGGCAGTGCCTCAGGAATGGCAGCGGCAGCTCTCGTTGAGCTCATGGGTGGCACACCACAAATGTGTGCAGACGCTCTCGCCATCGCTATAGTGAATCAGGAAGGTCTGGTGTGTGATCCTGTTGCGGGTCTCGTAGAAATCCCATGCATCAAGAGAAACGCCTCCGGCGTTGTAATCGCCTTCTCTTCCGCAGATATGGCTCTTGCGGGAATCGAAGCAAAGATCCCTGCCGACGAGTGCATCGATGCAATGCGTGAAGTAGGTGATGCAATGTCACGAGACCTTAAGGAAACCGCCACAGGCGGACTTGCAGCTACCCCTACAGGAAAGAAATACCGGGCCCAGGTCTTCGGTGAATAAAAAAGAAGGGGCAATTGCACGCCAGCCCCTTCTTTGAACAGTATTTCCTTGCAACATTGGAGAACTTGGGGTGAACGAATCACACGCTAGCCCCTTCTTTAAACCGTCTCATCATTTCATTTGTAAGGCTCAGATTATTGGGCTGAAGAACAATGTCCTCACGTTTTACCCACTCTGCGTATTTCAGCTCGCTTTCATCCATCCTGATCTCGGAATCCTCCTCTGCGTCGCAGTAGTATCCTGCCAGAATATCCTGAGCCATACCCCATGGCTGAGACTTATAGTACCGGATATTTTTAACCTTAACACCGGTCTCTTCCATAACCTCTCTTGCAACCGTTTCTTCAAGTGTCTCTCCAATCTCTGTGAAGCCGGCAACCAGAGCACTATGACTGTAGCCGATTTTATATCGCGTGATAAGTATAGAATCGCCTTTTGTAACCCCTACAATAACTGCGGGATTTATCCTCGGGTAAATAATGTTTCCGCACTTCGTGCATCTGAGAGCTCTCTCCCTATCATCCGGTTCAAGCCTTTCACCGCATTTTCCGCAGAAGACATTATCCGCATACCATTTCCAGAGATGATATGCAGTAAACACCGCAAACACTTCCTTCCCGGAGAAATGGTCACGGACTTCCCGGATGGAATAGTAATTAAAGCCTTCTTTTTCATAATGAATGTCATCAAGAGAAATAAAAAAACGTCTTTCATCCAGGGAAAAAAGATACACTGTGCGCTCAGCAGATATGTCTCCGGCCTCAGGAAAAATCATCTCTTCTTCTTTGTTTCCAAGGCACACCTTGCCTTCTTCCGAGAAGATCATAAGCGTATCTTCCGCTCTCATATCAATATTCATATATTGATTATTCAGTTTGCTTGGGTATATATCCTGTATCATATTATCTCCATAAAAAATATTCAAAATCCGACTGACAACTATATTGTAACACGTAATCAGAAGTATTGCCGAAAATCAAAAAACATGAAATACTAAAAGATACAGGATATCGGATTTCCTCAGAAATTCGGTATCCGTACTTGCTGTTTTTTGGTGCAAGCTCCGAAAGCTCTGTGCCGTTCTTCTCCGCCTCAGAAATGATCTGAGACCGTTGAATGACAAAAAGGAGCCGTCACACTGTGACGGCTCCAAATATTACAGTCATTGACACCAAAGGTCAGACACATTATCCAATGTATGCTACTGCGCTGTCACCTGCGATTCTACCAAATACGATGATATCAGCTACAGCATTTCCGCCGAGACGGTTAGCACCGTGAACACCTCCGGTAACTTCACCTGCTGCACTTCGACAATTATCCGGATAAACATTATCGTTTTGTTAATGATCCGAGGTATTCTTAATAAAAAACCAAGAATTCATCACTAATGTGCCGGACCAATCAGATGTTCAAAAGCTTGCTGTACTCCTGAAGTGCGCCCTCTGTTTCATGGGCAAGAACCTTCTTTGCGAGAGTCTTTCCAAGCTGAACGCCTTCCTGGTCAAAGCTGTTGATATTCCAGATGAAGCCCTGGAACATTACCTTGTTCTCGAAGTGAGCAAGAAGTGCACCGAGAGCCTTGGGATCAAGCTGATCACCGATAATGATGCTTGATGGACGGCCGCCCTCGAAATTCTTGTTCTTGTTTTCGTCAGACTTTCCGCAGGCAAATGCTACGATCTGGGCTGCAACATTGGCACAAAGCTTCTGCTGGCTTGTGCTGCCCTGGATGTCTACGTCATTCTCACACTGGTTGTTGCGGAATCCGATAAACTGAAGAGGCACGATGTCTGTTCCCTGGTGAAGGAGCTGATAGAAGCTATGCTGTCCGTTTGTTCCCGGCTCACCGAAGATAACAGGACCTGTTACATAATCGATAGGCTCACCGAAACGGTTAACGCTCTTACCGTTAGACTCCATGTCAAGCTGCTGAAGGTGTGCAGGGAAACGGCTGAGTGCCTGAGAGTAAGGAAGAACCGCTGTGCAAGGGTATCCAAGTACGTTTCTCTCATAGAAGCCGATAAGTGCATCAAGCATTGCAGGATTCTTTAAAGCATCCTTGTTTGTTGAGAGCTTGTCTTCTGCTGCCGCACCATCGAGGAAGTCTGCAAATACTTCCGGTCCGAAGGCAAGTGAAAGAACTGCACCGCCTACTCCGGAGGTACTGGAGTAACGTCCGCCGATATAGTCATCCATGTAGAAGGCTGTAATGAAATCATCACTGTGAGCAAGCGGTGATGTCTCTGAAGTAACAGCGATCATGTGCTTTGAAGCATCAAGACCGGCCTTCTTCAGGGCGTCCATAACAAAGGACTGGTTTGTAAGTGTCTCAAGAGTTGTTCCTGACTTTGAAACAAGTATGAAAAGTGAATGAGCAACATCGATTGAATTAAGTACAGCTGTTGCATCATCAGGATCAACATTACTGATGAACTTTGCCTCCATCTTGAAGGTATCATGCTTCTTTGCCCAGTTCTCAAGTGCAAGGTACATAGCACGAGGACCAAGATCACTTCCGCCGATACCGATCTGAACTACTGTTGTAAACTTCTCGCCTTTTGCATTGGCAATCTCGCCTGAGTGTACCTTGTTTGCAAACTCAGCGATTCGCTTCTGCTCGTTAACATAAAACTCACGCTTGTTTACTCCGTCTGCAACAACGTCCTTTCCAAGCTGACCTCTGGTGAGCTGATGAAGAACCATTCTCTTCTCGCCTGTATTGATAACCTCTCCCTCATAAAGAGCCTGATACTTTTCGGTAAGCTGAGCCTCATCAGCAAGAGCTGCAAGTGCCTTTAATACATCATCATCAACCTCTTTGGAAGCATAATTGTAAGTAAGACCTGCTGCCATCGGTACAGAATACCTGCCGACTCTCTCAGCGCCCTTTGCACCGGACATAGCCTCCACAAGATTAATGTGCTTAACATTTTTAAGTTCCTGATAAGACTTTAAAGTATCAAGATTGTTCCAGTTTGTCATGTTCAGATTCCTCCTTAACCATGTACCTTCATGGATTAAATTTGTCTGCTTTTTTATAAAAAAACCAACAGCTACATTATCGCTTTTATTGCGGCAAATCGCAAGAAAGAAATGCAGCTGAATACATTTGTTTAAACTGTCCTGCGTAGCCTCTTTTAAAACGTAACGGGCATTCGCGATTACTTTAGGCTTTCGGCAAGTGCTGTTGCAAGTTCCTTCAGCTGTGCCCTGGATGCATCATCCACAGAGGATGTCAGCTTAACGGAAGGCTCCAGTATGGTCATGTCCTTCATGGTGCCGAGGATCTCTGTCATCTTCTTTCCTGCCATCGATGCCCAGCTGCCGTTTTCGATAAGTCCAACCTTTCTTCCGGACAGATTATGGTTCTTAATGTCTGTAAGGAATGTATGCATATGGTCAAATATCTCTGCATTGTAGGTTGCACTAGCAAATACAAGTGTTGAATACTCAAATGCTGTGGAAAGCAGGTATGAAAAATGTGTTTTGGAGACATCAAAAACCTTTACGTCCTTAACACCAAGCTCCGCGAGATCCATAGCGAGAATGTCGGCGGCATTGGCAGTATTTCCGTAAACCGAGCCATAGTAAACAGCAACTGAATTCTTTTCCGGAGTATAGGTCGCCCACTTGGTATAGAGATCAATTATCTTTCCGAAATCGCTTCTCCAGAGATGGCCGTGGAGAGGGAGAATCATCCTGATATCAAGAGCTGCTGCCTTCTTAAGAAGTGCATTGGTCTGTACGCCGTATTTTCCGACGATATTGACATAATATCTTCTGGCTTCAGACTTCCAGTCCTGATCCCAGTCCACTTCATCGGCAAAAATGTTTCCGCTCATTGCACCGAAGGTTCCGAAAGCATCTGCCGAGAACAGTGTACCTGTAGCAGATTCGAAAGTCACGATAACCTCCGGCCAGTGAACCATAGGTGCCGTGAAGAAATTAAGTGTATGATGGCCAAGCTCAAGTGTATCCTTTTCCTTTACTGCGATACCTTCAACCTTGATGTGATAGAACTGGTCGATCATCTGTATGGCTTTCTGAGATGCCACAATCTTCATCTCCGGATATCTCGAAAGGAGTTCAGGAATGCAGGAACAATGATCCGGCTCCATATGCTGAACCACCATGTAATCAAGGGTCCTGCCCGCAAGGACATGGTCGAGATTATCCAGGAACTGACGAGAAACGGCATCATCTATTCCATCCATAAGACAGGTCTTGTCGTCAAGGATCACATAATTGTTATAAGACATGCCCGCCGGCACGGGATAAACATTTTCAAAAAGCTCCAGCCTTCTGTCGGAAGCTCCCAGCCACCAAATGTCTTTCTGTACTTCTCTCACATTGTACATAATGTTTCCTCCTAAATATGTATTTTTTCAGGGACGTAGAAAATACCTAATCTAAACTCTTGTAAGGCACCATCCCAACTGCCAATGTTTAGTCATATTTAACCACCATTATAAACCATCGAAAACCTATTGGACATTATTTTAATCAACTGTAATTCACTTTTTTTACAGTATTTTTAACCTCCTGAGGTTATATGGTTCAGACAAATATAAACTATCCTTATTGTTTTTCCTTTATTCTTGCCAACAGTTCCTTATTGCGCTCCAGCATGTTATAGATACCGTCCTCCGAAAGAATACCCCTTTTCAGTCTCTCGGGAAGTTTACCCTTTTCGTCCATGGCGAAGTCATCCTTCCATTGCTGACTTGTATAATACTTTTCCAGTACCTGTATCTCAGTCTGGAATTCTTCATACTCAGCCATCTTCTTTTCAAGAGCGTCCATCCTCTGTATCGCCCTGTCAAGGATTTCTTCCATCTCATTAAGGTGCTTTGGAATATTCTCGGCTGCAAAACGATCCCTGTACTGCTTTTTCTTTTCACTGTACTTCTTTTCTATCTCTGTGTAAGGAATCCGGATCTGTTCTGCTTCAATTTTACCAAAGACATATTGAAGGGCTTCATCATCGGATAGTTTCTCCTCTGACTGTTTCTTATATGCCTCATACATCCAGCTGCCTATCTTTTCTTTCTGTACGGTCTTTAACTGACTGTACGTTTTATCCACCTGTGAGATCTGTCCCTCTGCCATATTTTGTTTGTTCATAGCCTAATCCCCTCATTTCTTCATTCCTGACCGTATCAATTTTACCATAGAAATCTTCAATATTATCGTCTTACTGAATCTGATTTGTTAGAATAAATATACAATCTTCTGATATAGGACGCGTTCTGAAAAAGAACACAATGTAGTTATAAAGGGCACTCAGCATTCTCCTACAGAGAAAGGAATTACCTAAACATGGGCACTTCACAGAAATGGTTCATTGCCATCGATCTAAAATCATTTTATGCCAGCTGCGAACTTACAGAAAGAAAATACGATGCTCTGACCACAAACCTTGTAGTAGCGGATGCATCAAGGACCGAGAAGACGATATGTCTTGCTGTCAGCCCATCCCTGAAGGCTTACGGGATCAGCGGCCGCGCCAGGCTCTTTGAGGTCATCCAACGCGTGAAGGAAGTCAATGAAGAACGTCTCAGAAACGCAATCCGGCTTGGTGTGGCAGTGAAAGATGAGAGCACAGGTAAATATGGTTTCTCCTCTGCCTCTTATGACAGAGAGGCACTTGAGGCTGACCCCTCTTTGGAACTATCCTATATCATAGCTCCTCCGAGAATGAAACTGTATGAGCAAATAAGTACCAGAGTCTTCTCCATATATCTCCGCTTCGTTTCCGCAGAGGACATCCACGTCTACAGCATCGATGAATGTTTTATCGACGTTACCGGTTACCTCAAAACCTACTCTCTCACTGCCCATGAACTGGCAATGAAGATGATCCGGGAGGTTTTGGATGAAACCGGGATAACCGCTACCGCCGGCATTGGCACCAATATGTATCTTGCAAAGATAGCCATGGATATAGTTGCGAAGCACGCTCCTGCTGACGAACAGGGTGTACGTATAGCAGAGCTTGATGAAATGAGATATCGGAAGCTCCTTTGGTGCCATACTCCTCTCACTGACTTCTGGCGGGTGGGACGAGGCATAGCCAAAAGGCTTGAAAGCATGGGGATTTATACCATGGGTGATATAGCAAGACAGAGTGAAGTGGATGAGTCTTCCCTGTACAAGGCCCTGGGTGTTAATGCTGAACTCCTGATAGACCATGCCTGGGGATGGGAACCTACAGAGATAGCAACCATCAAATCCTATAAGCCTGAAACGAACAGTTTGTCATCCGGACAGGTTCTGATGGAACCCTATGACAGCACAGATGCCCGTTTGATCGTACAGGAAATGACAGAGCTTCTGGTTCTTGATTTAGTGCGTAAAGGTCTCGTAACAAAAAGGATCGAACTGACCCTCGGTTATGACAGGACAAGCATTGAATATGAGTATAAAGGAAGATCTCCTCAGGATTCGACCTTTAGGAATACGAAGACAGGAAAAAGATATACCGGAAAAGTGACGATGGATCCATATGGTCGCCCCCTTCCGTACCATGCACATGGCACAGGAAATATCGACCGGTGGACGAGTTCCACAAAACGGATCATGGAGGTGATGCTTGAACTGTATGACCGTATCGTCGATCAGTATCTTATGATCCGCCGCGTTAATGTTGTTGCCTGTGATCTGATACCTGAAGATAAGATACCTGCCGGCGCTCCTTTCCAGATGGATCTCTTCACGGACTATGAAACTCTGGAGAAACAGAAATCCGCAGAGGATGCAGAAGATAAACGGGAAAAAAACCTGCAAAAGGCAACGCTGCTTTTGCAGGAAAAATTCGGCAAGAATGCTGTACTTAAGGGAATGAATCTGAAAAAAGGTGCCATGACCATTGCAAGGAACGGCCAGATCGGCGGTCACAAAGCAGAATGAGATATGTAATGTAAAATATACTTTTCATCACTATTTTTGATGCCGACTCAAAGCGGAGGAATGGAGAATTATATGACAAAAGGAATAACAAATAAAGAACCGGATCCGGAGATAATTTATGCGGACATTTTTCACCACCCTCACTGGCAGAGTCCCACAAGACCTCACATGAGTCTCTATGACCGTGCCGCTCAGTTTGCTCCGTTCGCTGCACTGACAGGATATGAGGACATGGTGAGCGAGGAAGCCAGGAGAGTAGAAAAGGAAGCAGGTTTTTCCGCAAAAAATCCTCCTTCCGTGACTTTTGATCCGGGGTCTGTCTAGTACATCGAATAATAAGTATCTGACACATTATGTGCTGCTTTATAGTTGTAATACGTAATCGGAATGACAGTTAAATGTACCAGATACTTAAAATATGCTGTACTAGTATCCACCGTGGACAGTTCCGGCAATGAATAATCAACGATAGCCTGCAAAACTTGAACACCCACCCGCATAGCGGGTGAATTTATGTGCCACAGGCTTGATCGTTTTGCTGCCGGCAAAACCTGAAGCAGCGCATGGCACGTGGTCTCGACCTGCAAAACTAAAAGACCCTGTCGGACTATTCCGACAGGGTCTTCTATTTGCGTAGGATTTATCTATAAAGGAGAGGTTTTTCCATTATATTTGTTTTAATCAGATTCCGAATTCCTGTGCCCAGTATGTTCTTCCGTTCTGAGTTGTTGTTGAGATTGCGCATGTTGTGAAGTCAGGCTTTAAGATGTTTGCTCTGTGTGTAGGTGATGCCATCCATGCGTTTACTACGTCGTCTGCTGTGT
>JAGAXP010000106.1 GCA_017940955.1 Oribacterium sp. | reverse complement strand
TGCTCTACCAACTGAGCTATCTGGGCAGCTAAGCGGGTGATGGGAATCGAACCCACATGTTCAGCTTGGAAGGCTGACATTCTACCATTGAACTACACCCGCAATTGCTTTTCGCGAACACCTTATCAGTGACGCGAGTGTTATGATACAAGACTTATGCGGCAATGTCAACATAAAAGTTACTTTTTATTTTTGTTTAATCCCGAAAATATCATCTCTCATCACAAATAACAAAAACAGAAATTACTAACCGAAGCCAAAACGCAGAAAATGCAACGGATTGGTGCCCTGTCATACCGCACACATCCCTTGCATTTTCAATATCAGTACTACTTTATTTTCCGGTTTTCTCCCGTGCTGTAATCGATTTCTATTCCGGGCTGAACATTGTAGCAGTACACGCAAAAGCATATACCCTTCCCGCCGTCTTCTACGGATAATGCCTCCATCAGCACTCCGTCAGCAAGCAGATTGTCTCCGGTAAACATGGGCGTCACTCTATAGAGAACATGGTTATCGGTCTCGTCAATATATTCCACTACCATCTCTTCAAAGGGACGCATACCGTCATAGTTCATATATCTTGTGCCGGTAATGAGATTTCTCTCATTGTCATTTTCCGCAGTCAGTGAATAAGCGATCAAATGACTTCTGTTGTAAAGATACGGAGGATCCGAATCCACTATCCCCGGATATTTCCTCTGTACCCATCCAGTAGGCTTTATATGGGATATGTCTCCTCGCTTCTTTCTGGGCATCAGCTCACGGCAGGCATTGGCATAGGCCACACCGCAGCGCCCCAGGGAATCAAAATCACTGTAGGTTTCAAAAGCCTCTGTGGTCATATCATCAGCCGTAAAGAAGGGAACATTACCATTTATGACAGCGTAGGTTTCTCCGGAATATTCAGGTATCTCATAGACAGATTCAGTTTTAACTGTTTCCGGTTTAACTGTCTCGGGCTTAACATTTCCCGGATGGGACTGCAAAAATGTGGTATATATAACCGCAATGGCTATCACCAGCCAGGTGATAAAACCTGTCTTCCCTGGTTTTTTTATGTATTTATCGTTTCTGTATTTATTCTTTCTATTGTCGTTATACACCATAACACCACATCTGATTTAGACAAATCCTAAGGCAAGTCCCAAAAGTCTCACTATGAAAGCCACCACCCATGCAACGAAGCATTGGAAAAAAACTGTAATAATTGCTGCTCTTCCTCCGGACTCCTGCTTTACAGACGCAATAGCCGCAACACATGGAGTATAAAGAAGACAAAAAACAAGAAATACAAAGGCTGTCAGGCCACTTAATTCCGCCCTTAGTCCGGAAGTTCCACCATAAAGCACAGTAAGCATGGAGACCACACTCTCCTTCGCAAGGAAACCTGAGATGAGGGATGTCACTATCTTCCAGTTTCCGAACCCGAGAGGCGCGAATAATGGCGCGATGCCTCCGGCAAGTACCGCAAGTATGCTCTTTTCGGAATCCGTTACAAGGTTAAATCCGAGATCAAAATTCTTTAAAAACCATACGGCGATGGTTCCGAGAAAGATAACCGTAAAGGCTCTCTGAAGGAAATCCTTTGCCTTATCCCACATAAGCATTACAACATTTTTAAGTCCCGGAAGTCTGTAGTTGGGAAGCTCCATAACAAAAGGAACCGCTTCTCCGGAAAACAATGTTTTCTTTCCGATCAGAGCCACAACTATAGACATGACTATACCGATAAGATAAAGAGCTATAGTCACGACAGCCGCATATTTCGGAAAAAATGCCGCCGCAAAGAAAGCATAGATTGGCATCTTTGCACTGCAGCTCATAAAAGGTATCAGAAGTCTCGTCATCTTTCGGTCTCTGTCGGAGGGCAGGGTTCTCGCAGCCATGATGGCAGGAACACTGCAGCCGAAGCCTATCAGCATCGGGACGATACTTCTGCCGGATAGTCCCAGTTTTCGCAAAAGCTTATCCATAAAGAACGCGACTCTCGCCATATAGCCGCTGTCTTCAAGCATAGACAAAAAGAAGTAAAGCACCACAATGATAGGAAGAAAGCTAAGCACCGAGCCTACACCCTCAAATATAGCGTCAATAACAAGCGAATGAATAGGGGCGGAGACATTGGCAGAAGTCAGAGCTGAATCCACTATCTCTGTAAGGTTTCCTATAATCACCTCCAGAATTCCCTGGAAGAAGGCTCCTATCACGTTAAAAGTCAGGAAAAAGACCAGACCCATTATAATTATGAATGCCGGTATGGCAGTCCACCTTCCGGTAAAAAATTCATCCAGCTTCCGGCTTCTGGTGTGTTCCTTACTTTCATGAGGTTTGACCACCGTCTGCCTGCAGATTCTGTAAATGAAGGTGAAACGCATGTCTGCAATGGCTGCTGCCCTGTCGAGACCACGTTCCTCTTCCATCTGTGAAACGATATTTTCAAGAGCTGCTGCATCATGTTCATGCAGCCCCAGAGCATCCTTAACCAGCTTGTCTCCCTCTATCATCTTGCTTGCAGCAAAACGGACCGGTATCTCTGCTTTTTCCGAATGATCCTCTATCATGCTCATAACGGCATGAATGGCACGATGCACGGCACCGCCATGATCATCTTTCCCGCAGAAGTCCTTCCTGCCGGGTTTTTCATTATATCTCGCTATATGTACAGAATGCTCTATGAGTTCTTTAATGCCCTGATTTTTCGCTGCGGAAATGGGAATGACCGGTACCTGCATAAGCTGCTCCAGAAGGTTGACATTAACCGTACCTCCGTTACCCGACACCTCATCCATCATATTGAGGGCGATGACCATAGGTATATCCAGTTCCATAAGCTGCATGGTCAGGTACATGTTACGCTCAATATTTGTGGCATCAACGATATTGATGATGGCTGAAGGCTTTTCCTCCAGAACAAACTGCCTGGAGACCACTTCCTCACTTGTATAGGGCGAAAGAGAATATATTCCGGGAAGGTCCACGACTTCCGTGTCGGGATACCCCTTTATGGGGCCGCTCTTTCTATCTACTGTAACCCCGGGAAAATTGCCCACGTGCTGATTTGCTCCCGTAAGCTGGTTAAACAATGTCGTCTTTCCGCAGTTCTGATTACCTACAAGTGCAAATGTAAGCTTTCCGGTTCTTGCCTCTTTATTCTTGTGTTCAACATAGTATTCAGGCTTATCAGCTTCTTCGCCGAGAGACGGGTGCGGGATATCTTTATATGAATCCGGCTTCCCATCCGGTTCCGGACTTCCTCCGCTTCTCACATCTCTGATTTCTATCTTATCCGCATCCGAAAGTCTTATTGTCAGTTCATAGCCGGCTATCCTAAGCTCCATGGGATCTCCCATGGGTGCAAACTTTATAAGTGTCACATCCACTCCCGGTATAAGCCCCATGTCAAGAAAATGCTGACGTAAGGCACCTTCTCCACCTATGCTTTCGATAGTGGCTGTTTTTCCTTTTTCCAATTCTTTTAAAGTCAAGCTGAATTCCTCCTGAAAATCGATAAGCATATTATTGCACTAAACCGGCATGAAAGTCGAGATGGTATTACGGAGATTCTCTAAAAGCAAAAAAGAGAAACGCCGGTTAAGCGCTTCCCTTTGCAGGTTTATCGGATATCTTCTTTTCTATCTCCCTGAGATCCAGGTTTCCAAACAACTTACTGCAGAGTTCATCATATTCTTTCCAGGCGTCGCTGTCTGAAAAGTCCTTTGCCAGAATATCCCTCAGGGTCTGGTAGTACCACCCCTGAAATACCGGATCAGACTGATTGAAACGATCCCAGAAAGAGTCACGGTCACTTTCATAATCCCTGACGGAGGCACGTATATTGGAAAGCTTGTCTCCGAGACAAATAAGCTTCGTCTCATATTCCGCCTGTTCGATGTGATCGATAGTTTCCTTCTTCCTTATGACCCAGGTACTCTCACGGGGCTGATCATTTCTTTTGTTCTCAGTTTCATTTTGAACCAGGTCCGCAACTCTTTTCCCGTAACGGATTTTTATATCCTCATAACCATAATCGGTATCTTCTATGACATCATGAAGCAGTGCCGCTATGATTACATCCTCATCCTCTGTGATAGAAGCTACGATCATAGAACACTCGATAGGATGGATGATGTAAGGCACATCCGAACCTTTGCGCATTTGTTTTCTGTGGGCATGGGATGCAAACTGTAATGCATCCTGATATCGTTTTCCGGAAAAAATATGATCCATAATGGTTTCTCCTAAATGGCTACCCGGCCACACTCAGGCTTTCAGCTTCATTAAGCTTAACACTATCCTGTGGGACTTCATCTGTACCTTCTGTTGTTTCATTATAACCGAATCGAACTTCCGCTCTCTGATCGACGCTTAGTTCCCCGGGATCATATATGATCGCCCTTACCCTGTGATGTCCCGATGCATCCACTGTACGATCGATTTCGGTTATACTGCCTCTGTGATCAACTTCATCTGCGGTCACTGTCACCGGTTCACCGAGAAAAATATCAGGAAATAAATCCTCCTTCACTGTGAACTCTATATATTTTATCTCTGTTTCCGTTATCCCGCAAAGCCTTGTCCCACTGGAAATGTCTT
>JAGAXP010000105.1 GCA_017940955.1 Oribacterium sp. | reverse complement strand
TTCAAGGATCTCGTCACGCTCAACCTTCATGATAAGGCTTCTTGCGCCCTTGTGGCTTGTGATATAAGTAGGATCACCGGACATAATGTATCCTACGATCTGATTTATGGGATTGTAGCCCTTTTCCGTAAGTGCCTCATAGACACGGGCCAGAACCTCCGTAACATCCAAATCGTATTCCTGCATCGGTCTGATAATCTGTGTACTGCCTAAATCGTTCATATTGTCACGTCCTCTTAATAACTTAGTTAATTCTATACTATTTATAAAATCAATGCAAGTACACATGTCTCACATAATTCCCGGCCCTGTACCCTGATTATTTGTCCTATTTTACCCGTTTCTTCAGCATCATCTGTAAGTGGTACCATAAATCTCACATAACTTTTGTTGTACCCCCGCAGATATTTTTTCCCCTCAAAGGTAATGATATCTTCAGGAATGATCTCGGATTCTTTACCTAAGAAGCTTCTTCTAAAGACTTCTGATTTTGTTTTATCCAGCCTGATAAGCCTTTCTGAGCGTTCCGATTTTATTTTGTCGGAAACCTGATCCTTCATTTTGTCCGCAACAGTTCCCTGACGTCTGCTGTATTTAAAAACGTGCAGTTCATAAAAGCCTAATTCATCTATGAAATCATAGGACTCTGTGTAATCCTCTTCCGTCTCTCCGGGAAATCCCACGATCACATCTGTCGTTATAGCTGCATCTTCCCAGGCCTTTCTTATAAGCTCAACAGAATGTCTGAAGGCAGCGGTGTCATAATGTCTGTTCATAGCCTTAAGTGTACGGTCACAGCCGCTTTGAAGGGACAGGTGGAAATGAGGACATATCTCCGGAATTCTTTTAAGCTCTTCAACAAATGCTTCAGTAATTATGCGAGGCTCGAGACTGCCGAGCCTCACTCTGCTGATTCCGGGAACATTGGCCACACTTCTGATAAGCTCCAGCAGGTGCTCCGAGGGCACATCATTTTCCATTGCAAATTCATAATTTGCGTTATCAAAATCCAATCCGTAAGAGGAAAGATGGATGCCTGTAAGCACTATCTCGTGGTAGCCTCTTTTGGCGAAATCCTCTACTTCCTTCACTGTACTTTCGATAGAACGCGATCTTATGCGTCCCCTTACGTACGGAATTATGCAATAGGAACAATACTGGTTGCAGCCGTCCTGAACCTTCAGAAATACCCTGCCGTTATCCTCTATCTCACCGGCTCTCAGATCCTCATAGCTTTGATCCTTTGAAATATCCTTTACATAGCAGGAAGTTCTGCTTTTGAAATTTCGTCTTTCCGGATTGCTTTCTGCAGTGCCCATTGAGACTGTTTCTGAAAAACCGTCTCCAGAAAAATCAACAGGATTTCTGTCAATGCTTTTCCCGGTGATTTCACTTGTCGCAGGCTCTTCTTCCTGTCCGCCGGTAAATGATCCTTCTTTGTCTGCTTCACCCGAATAGTATTTTTCAAGCGCGTTTACCAGATTACCCTTCTCATTATTCCCGAGCAGGATATCTACAGCCTCGTCATCTTTCAGTTCCTCTGACTTTGCCTGAACATAACATCCTGCTGCTATGACAACTGCATCAGGATTCATGGCCCGGGCTTTATGAATCATCTGACGTGATTTCCGGTCTGCAATATTTGTCACAGAGCAGGTATTGATGATATAGATATCTGCTTTCTCCTTATCCCAGGAAACCATCTCCGCACCGGCTTCCCGAAGCTCCCGGATCATAGCCTCCGCCTCATAGGAATTCACCTTGCACCCAAGATTATGCAGCGCCGCTTTTTTGTTTTTAAGTTCCATATGCCTCTTTTCATTCATATCCGGAAATTCATCCTGTTTCCAATGTCTGAATCCGTAACAGTCCAGCCGGTGGACCACCAACCCCGTCCCCCTGGCCCACCGACTGAACTTTCACCTAAATCCCTGTTTTCCTTTAGAAACTTTGACATTCTATTGACTTTTGAAGTTTGTTATTGCTAGAATTATCAGTGTATAAGTGTTTAAAAAAATTTTCACTGATAAATATTATTTTAAGGAGGATTTCATCGTGAAAACCGTTCGTATCTCACTTAATTCTATCGATAAAGTAAAATCATTCGTTAATGAACTCGTAAAGTTCTCTGACGTAGATTTTGATCTTGTTTCAGGTCGTTATGTTATCGATGCAAAGTCCATCATGGGTATCTTCTCATTGGATCTTTCAAAGCCTATCGACCTTAACATTCACGCTGATGCAGTTCGTATGGAAGAGATTCTTTCCGCTCTGACACCATACATCATTTCAGAGTGATCGATATCGTTTTATTTTAACGGGAAATCAACAAGTGTCAAGCTGAGTGCGTACTGATATGTACGCACTCAGTTTCTGTTATAAGAAAAGGAGTTCTATGCAATACCAAAGCTTTCTTATCAAGTATGCCGAGATAGGCACCAAGGGAAAGAACCGCTATGTGTTCGAGGATGCACTGGTTCATGACATCAGAAAAAAGCTTGAGCGCGCCGAGGGCGATTTTAAAGTTTATCGCGAGCGCGGACGTATCTATGTCACAGTTAAGTCGGATAATTATGATTACGAGGAAACAGTAGATGCCCTCCAGCACGTATTTGGAATAGTGTCCATTTGTCCTATGATCCAGATGGATTCTACCCACGACTACAAGGTTCTCGCAGACAAGGTCATCTCCTACTTCAAAGAGGTTTACGGCGACCGTAAGCTTACTTTCAAGGTAAATACCAGAAGAGCCGACAAAGAGTTCCCTATGCAGTCCAATGAGGTTGATGCAGAGCTCGGTCACGACATACTGGAAGCTTTTCCCAATACTTCTGTAGATGTTCACAACCCTGAAGTGGTTATCCGTGTGGAGATCCGCCAGTTTATAAACATTTACTCCGAGATCATCCCCGGTGTCGGCGGTATGCCTCTGGGAACCAATGGCAAGGCCATGCTGCTTCTTTCAGGCGGAATCGACAGTCCTGTTGCAGGCTATATGATCGCCCGTCGCGGAGCTGTTCTTGAAGCAACCTACTTCCACGCACCTCCATATACCTCAGAGCGTGCAAAGCAGAAGGTTGTCGATCTTGCCAATGAGGTCGCCCTTTACTCAGGACCTATCGCTTTACATGTAGTTAACTTTACAGATATCCAGCTGAAGATTTATGAGAAGTGTCCTCATGAGGAGCTCACCATCATCATGAGAAGATATATGATGCGTATCGCAGAGGCCATTGCCGGGAAGCGTGATTGTATAGCTCTTATCACCGGCGAATCCATCGGCCAGGTGGCAAGCCAGACCATGCAGTCTCTTGTATGTACAAATGAGGTTTGCAAGCTTCCGGTTTACCGTCCGGTTATCGCTTTTGACAAGCAGCAGATTGTTGAGGTTTCACAGAAAATCGGAACTTATGAGACTTCTATCGAGCCTTTCGAGGATTGCTGCACCATCTTTGTGGCTAAGCATCCGGTTACCAAACCTATTCCGGAGAAGATCCGTAAGTCGGAGCAGATAGTTTACGACGAGATGCTGCCGATGGTCGAGAAGGCGGTTAACGAAGCTGAGCTGATATGGTGTGCGGGTAAAGGCCGATAAGCGCTGAAATGGTACAGAAAATGCAAGGGATGCGCGACGGCCCACGAGATTGAAAGGACACCCCCGCGGATATGTCCGCCCAGTATGCACAGGTATGTGCATACTGATCGGACATATCCGCGGGGGTGTTCTTTCAACTCGATTAAGGAGAAAATGCCATTTGAATGCGCTACGCGCAGGCATTTTCGCTTGATTTCGGCTTACGCCGAAACAGCCTCGCCGCCTGGGGCATCAGCATTTCTTACGAAACGCTGATAAGGCAAGCCTAGCCGCACATCCCTTGCATTTTCTTCACTTTATTGGTAGCTTGTTTTTAAATGGATTTGACCATCGGCAGATGGAGATAATAACAAGGGTTATTTCTTACGGGCGGTGACGTTCACCCATTCGCCCTGGTGATTTATTTCGAGGATTTCCCAGAGGTCTTCGTGGGACTTGAAGGCTTCGACTACTTCCTGCTCACGTTCGTTCAGGATGCCGGAGGTTATGAAGAGGCCGTCTTTTTTGAGGAGAGGCCCCACTTCTCCGGTGAGGAGGACGATGACCGGGGCGAGGATGTTGGCAACGACAATGTCGTATTTGCCGAGGCCCATGTCAGACTTGACTTTCTCGTCGCCGATTACGTTGCCGACTACAATGTCGAAGCTTTCTTCCGGAAGATTGTTGGCTTTCAGGTTATCGCGGACTGCGGGAACTGCTTCTTCATCAAGGTCTGTGCCATAGATATGACCTGCGCCCAGCTTGAGGGCTGTGATGCCGAGGATGCCGGAACCTGTTCCGATATCGGCAACTTCGTCGCCTTTTTTCATGTACTTTTGAAGCTGACGGATGCAGAGCTGGGTTGTTTCATGCATTCCGGTTCCGAAGGCTGTTCCGGGATCTATTTCTATGAGGAGCTTATCTTCGTCTCCTTCGGGGATTTCTTCCCAGGTTGGCTTTATGAGAATGTTCCCTACTGTGAATGGATGGAAGAAGGTCTTCCAGTTGTTGATCCAGTCTTTATCTTCTGTCTCCGAGGTTTCTATGGTTCCTTCTCCTACCTCACAGTAGTTTCGCATTTCTTCTATCATTTCCTCCACTTCCTGAAGAAGCTGTTTAAGTTCTGCGGGAGTGTAAACATTGGATGTATTGGGCATATAGCTTGCATCTACGGATGGGTCTTCCATATACTTCTTTGCTTTCTCGATTCTGTCCTGCTTGTCTTCAGGTGACAGAACTTCTACGTAGAAGCTTACATCTGCCTTTCCGTCATCCGGTCCGATGTCGGGAAGGAT
>JAGAXP010000104.1 GCA_017940955.1 Oribacterium sp. | reverse complement strand
GCCAGCTCGACTGCCCCATATGTCCTGCAGGATCAACGATATTCAGTTTTCAAAGTTCGATACCACCGCAGCGGTGGCAATTCTTACACCGGACTTGTCAGCCCGAAAAGCCTATAAGAGACACCGTGCCTGCTAAAACACCAAACTCTTATGGACTTTATGAGAATGACAAATATAAATAAATGTAAGAATGCCAGGAAGCCCTGTTCACTGCTTAAACTTTAAATCTCGTCTGTATCTTTCTGACCAGATCCATCATTACTTCCTGCTTACAATCCCTGCGGCATTCTTCCGGTAATCCCGGTGCCAGACAGTAAATTGCCTTCTCTATCAGCCTGCTGTAGCTCTCCAGGATGATCCCGATGGCTACCATATTCCCCTGTGTGGCCGCTACGATCAGGTCGTAGTCAACCTTATCACTTTCCGCCATTTCTCTTTTTCCTCGCCTTTCTCAAACCCTGATACTTGTAGTCTTTCGCCCTCATAGGATCAATCCCGAGTATTTCGCCTATCTCGTCATATTCATAATCGAATCCCACTCTGAGTATCAGTGCCTGTTTTTCTCGCTCCGTCAGTCCCTCAAACAGCAGATTTACAAGATCCATGCTTATCGGAATCTGCAGATTCATAATGCAGTAACGTTCCTCCAGATCATGCTTATCTTCGGAAGTCAGGTATTCCGCATAGCACTCATCATTCAGTGTCTCCAAAGAGACTCCGCTGTTCCTCAGTTCTTCGGCGCACATCTTTCTGGTCGCATTCCTTGCGCAGTTCCAAATGGTCTTCTCCATGAAACCAACAAACTCCGCTTCCACCTGCTCCCTTCTGCTTGCAAATTTCTTCAAGTTCCCACCTTTCCGTGAGGAACTCCCTAAACATCCTTACATTTATAAACTGTGTTTTGGCATCCCCAAACGTCACGGATGGAAACAAAAAAATTGAAAAAAATTTCTCTTTATACATTCACCTCCCCAAAAGCTGACCTTGCGGAAAATAAATTTCCCTCGGCTATTTACTATTTATCTTTATTATTATAAAATTAAAGAGTATATGTTTCGACTGGAGGATATAAAAATGTCAAAAAGCCGGGAAGAACGGATTGAAATATTAAGAGAACTTGCTAAAGTGGACGGCGGGCTTATTACTACCGCTCAAATAGAAAAAGCAGGCATCAATCGTGTGATGATACCTGCCTTTATAGATGATGGCATACTTATTAAAGAGGGGCGTGGAATTTATTACTACGCAGATGAGATGCCCGACGATCTCCAGATCATGCAGATGAACAATCCTAAGCTGATCTATTCTTACGGAACAGCGCTATATCTCTGGGATATGTCTGATCGTGTACCACATATATGGGACATTTCCGTGCCGCAGGGCTTTAATGCCTCCCGGCTAAAAAAGGATAATAAGAATATTCGGCTGCATTATATCAATGCCGATCGGTGGGAAATCGGGATAACAGAAACTTTATCGCCAAGCGGCAACAAAGTCAGGCTCTACGATAAAGAAAGATGTATAATCGACCTTGTGAAAGGGAAAGATAAGATTGACAAGCAGCTTTATCTCCAGGCACTCCATGAATATTTTGAAGATACCTCCACCGATAAGGCACAGCTTATAAAATATGCAAAGATTTTTCATATCGAGAGTAAAGTAAGAGACTATATGGATATCCTAAGTTAAAAAAATACAGCCTATGTCATTTTGTTATAGAAATGAACATTCGGCTGTATTATTATAACCTGCTATTCTGCCCAGTTTTCAATTTTAAGACCACTCACTCTTTTGAACTCTTTCACGTTGTTAGTGACAACCGTATACCCTAAAGACTTGGCGTGACCTGCAATCATCATATCGAGAGGACCGATTGGAGTGCCGTTCTTTTCAAGTTCAGCTCTGATCTTTCCATAGCTATCAGCCGCACTCACATTAAAATCCAAAATATCAATATTTGCGAGAAGCATTGAAAGTGCCAGTCTGTTTTTTTCTATGGCTGCACTTTTTTCTACCCCGTGCACAAGTTCTGCATATGTGACCGAAGATACACATACATCCTTCGGATCAACTTCCTGTAATTTCTGAAACACCCTCTCCGGCTTATGCTTGATCGCATAGATGCAGATGTTTGTATCAAGCATATATCTCATAGTGCTTCACGCTCCTGTACTATATCCTTAGCTCTTCCGTCAGCCATAAAATCATCTGAGAACATATCTATTGCTCTCATAAAGGATTCCCACTTATTTTGCTTTGGAAGCAACAACACAATATCTCCTATTTTGTTTACCATGACCTCATCTGACGAAAAACGACATTCTTTCGGAAGTCTGATTGCCTGGCTTCTCCCATTTTCAAAGACTTTTGCTGTCATCATAACGATCACCTTCCTTTCACCTGTAGTATATATCAAGATATAGACCATTGTCAATAAAAATCTTTACCCTATATTCTATGCATTATAGCCAAATTTACCCCAACATGAGGTGAATTTTACTTTTTCGTTATAAATCGTCCCCAACTTGTGGACGATTTCATCCAAAATACATTGACCATCTTCTGTTCATCTGATAATATTTGAGTTACTTCATAAAACACCAAAACTGCTAAAGATACCGGCACTACCCGTGTGCCCGTACTGTGGCAGTTTTTTATTTTCTCTTTATATCCCCACAGTACAAAAGCATAAAAACAATCGCCGGATACGGCGTTATGGGTTCAAAGCGAACCGCCCTATGGCGGTCTGAACCCGCAAATCCCCCGGGATTTGCAAGAAGAATACCAAGCACTGAATGTGTCATGACACATTCACATTTACTGGCCATTTTCCCTCACGGCAAAATGACAGCAAATGAGCTTGCAAGGGGCTAAGCCCCCTGACCCCCGTTAATGCAGAACTGCATCTTTTTACCTCTTCGGAAATGGACGCATTTCTGCAAAAAAGACCATCCGCCGGAAATGGCAAATTCGAAAGGAAGTGTGTATTTATGAGCAAAGAGCGAGAACGCAAGATCCCTATACAAGTGTATCTCAGCGAAAATGAAAAATATGTATTGGATAATAAAATCAAAGCTACCCACATGAGAAACATTTCGGAGTATATCCGCCACCTGATCCTGTACGGCTATACCTACGATTGCAACTATGATGGGCTTCGGGAATATAACAGACAACTCTCTGCTATTGGTAGAAACATAAATATGATCAGAGAGCGGATTATGAAAACCGGGAACATTTACGAAGAAGATGTAAAAGAGATAAAGGAGCTGATGGACAAGGTATGGCATACACACGAATCCACGCTATCAAAAGTACCGTTAAAAAAGCTGTAGCTTATATTTGTAACCCTGATAAAACCGAGGAACAATTACTCAT
>JAGAXP010000103.1 GCA_017940955.1 Oribacterium sp. | reverse complement strand
TGAGAAATATGGTAGCTGGGAGGTAGTTATGCAAAAAGCATTTTCCACCAATATGGGAATGGATGCTTGCTGTGGATTATATGATGAATATTATCAGTTGTATATCGAACTGGGATATATAAATGAATAAAGTAAGCAAGGTACAGTCTATAAACCCCTTAATATAAACTGATATTGTGCGAACAATTGTTCTTGATGTATTTCGCAGATTGGAGTACAATAATTTTGAAGCAAACATGAGTTTTATAAATGGGGTTAAAATGAGTAAGCGATTTCCTGTAGATGTGATTCTTCAGCATAATACCGACGGTACAATAATACCGATAAGGCTTAGATTTACTAATAATGACGGTGAAAGAGTAGACTATACAATAAAAGGCTACAAAGATCTATCCGGCCAGGAGACAAGAACTATGCCAGATAGGGTATATGTGACAAGTAATGACTTGGTATACCAATGCAAGCTGATCGTTAATAATCAGCAGAGACTTATTTATCTGCATCGGGATCCAAGTGGTAAATCGTGGTTTATGACGGTGATCAGTTAACGTAAACCACAAAGCAACTTAAAAATCCCGTATGATTCATCCTCACCGTTAGGACGAATCATACGGGATTTTTCTATAGCCATTTTAAAGCTTTCTCAAATCCTCCGATTCGGATTTCATTGATTATCGCAAGCTGCTCCGATTCCGGTTTATTTTTAAGATATTGTGCTAAACTGGCTATTTTCACGCCTGTTTCTACTGGATAGCTCTTCTGAGACCAAACGGAAATACCGGCTGCTTCCAAAAGCCGTCTTTTTAACTCTTCCTCACTCATGATAGATCTCCACATCTATAAGTAAAAAAGATCTGGATGAAGCTTATGTAAATCGTCTTGCCATGTATATCTTATCGAACCGGCCGGGGATAGTATGACCATTATGGAAATATTGTTTAAAATCTGTTCGCTTGACGAAAAAAAAGATTATTATTAGAATAAAGGTTGTCCAACAAGTTTGATTATGTATAGAGAAAACGGAGAGTAATAATGGCGGCAGAATCAAAAGTTCCTGATCAGCTAGTACAGGTCTTTGTTAAGAACATTAATACCGGTAGATGGAAAAAAGGCGAAAAAATACCTTCCGAGAATCAGATGACACAAATACTCGGTGTAAGTCGTGCAAGTGTGAGGAATGCAATACAGTATCTGACAGCACTTGGAGTTCTTGAATCACAACATGGAAGAGGGACTTTTTTACTAGTAGATAAGGTTGATCTTGAGTCAATGAATAAGAATCGTATCACTGCAAGAGATTATGAGGATATCGATAAAGTGCTTGAGTTCAGACTGGCGGTTGAGAGTGAGTGTGCATATTTGGCGGCACGAAATGTGACGGATAAATTGGTTAAAATGCTGCACAGGGAATTAGAGTATATGGAGATTAATACCGAGAATCCAGAAGCCTTTGTACGTCATGATCTTAGGTTCCATGAATTGATCAGTCAGGCATCATGTAATATATTATTGGAAAAGAGCTTATCTGCGATTTTTGCTGAGCGTCTTCATAATCATATGCAGATTAACACTTTGTTTGGATTTGAGGATGGCCTAAATTACCATAAGCGTATTTTAAGCGCCATAGAAACAGGGGATTCTGAAACTGCCTATCATGAGATGCAAGATCACATGAAACACGCTATAGATAGGCTTAAGAATGAGAATGCTTATAAAAAATGATAGTATTTACTTAGGGACAGGCATTGGCCTGTCCTATTTGTTTTATGAGATTAATGAAGGACAACGGAATAGAATATCGCAGATGAATCATTATATTGCCATTTAACAATAATAAAGATAACTCATTGTGATTATTTATAAAATTTAACCAGTAAAATTGTGCATATATCCAAAGTTGTCTAACAAGCTGATAAATCCTTTGACAACATAATAGCTCAATGTTATATATATTTTAGTTGTCTAACAAGTTCAGAGCAATATGGCGGCCTGAAAGAGGCCGCTAAATATTAAAATCGACTTGTCAGACAAGTATTTAGCAATCACTATCAAACACTTCATTCATGTACAAAGAAAGGTATACAGAATATGGCAGTATCTATTACAAAGGTCAGCGTGATCTGCACTGCTCCCGAAGGAATAAATCTCCTTGTGGTGAAAGTGGATACCAATCAGCCTGGTCTTTACGGATTAGGATGTGGAACATTTGCTTATAGGCATCTTGCTGTAAAAACAGTCGTCGAGGAATATCTTGATCCACTTCTTAGAGGACGAGATGCAGAAGCGATTGAAGAAAACTGGCAGCTCATGAACCAGAATGCATATTGGAGAAACGGACCTGTCGTTAATAATGCTATTTCCGGAGTTGATATGGCATTATGGGATATAAAAGGAAAACTGGCGAACATGCCACTTTACCAGCTTTTTGGAGGAAAAGTACGTGCCGGAGTTCCGGTTTATCGTCATGCAGATGGGAGAGACCTTGACGAGTTATGCGAAAACATCTTACGCTTCAAGGAGATGGGTATACAGACCATCCGCTGTCAATGTGGCGGATACGGAGGAGAGAATTATGGAAATACGCCATCAACTGCACCTCGGGGAGCACTCGATGGAATATATCTTGATTCAAAGGCATATATAAGAGACACAGTAAAACTTTTCGAAGGAATCAGAAACAAGATCGGATTTGAAATGAATCTTGTTCATGACGTACATGAGAGAATTGCACCAATTGAAGCAATCCGTCTTGCAAAAGAACTTGAACCTATGGATCTGTTCTTCCTCGAGGATCCTGTTCCGATAGAGCAGAAAGGATGGCTCAGAGAACTCAGAGACAAAACAACAACGCCTATTGCTGAAGGTGAGTTATTTAATAATCCCGCAGAGTACAGGGATCTGATAATTGAGCATTTGATAGATTTCATCAGAGTACATGTTACACAAATAGGTGGAATTACTCCGGCACGAAAACTTCAAATATTTGCAGAACAGTTTGGCGTAAGAACAGCATGGCATGGCCCTGGAGACATGTCACCATTGGCACACGCAGCAAATATACATATTGATCTTGCGGCACAGAATTTCGGTGTACAGGAATGGTCCGGTATAGAACCACCTAATTTTGTTATCCAGGAACTCAAGGGGCCCCATGGCGCGTTACTTGATGTATTCCCCGGACTTCCTGAGTACAAGGATGGTTATGTGTATGCAAATGATAAACCGGGTCTTGGCGTAGATATAAATCTTGATGAAGCAGCTAAATATCCATGTGAGAATACCGTTACAACCTGGACTCAGATCAGACGTAAAGATGGATCACTTCAGACACCATAATAATAACGGAGGAAGTATGTTTAAGAGAAGTTTAAAGACGGCTGTTGCGTTTATATGTGCAGCATGTATCATGGTCGGAATTTCCGGCTGTAGATCAAATGGAAGTGTAAATTCCGATACAGAAGGTGTTGTAAAACTCAAAATGGCAGTTGCCGATGCCGATAATTCGGCACAGGCACAAGGAGCGAGAGAAATCGCAAGAGAAGTAGCAGAAGCCACCAATGGAAAGGTTCAGATAGAAGTAATGGCTGGTGGAACACTTGGTGGAGAACGCGATACCGTTGAGCTTGCCATGCTCGGAGGAGTTGACATGGTCACATGTGCAAATTCTGTTCTCACACAGTGGATTCCTGAAATGGCAATACTTGATCAGGCTTATCTGTTTACCAATGAAGAGCAGGCACATGCGGCTGTTGATGGTCCTGTAGGAGATCTGATCGAGAGAGAAGTTTTAAAAAAGCTGAATCTTCATGTTGTTGGCTATTGTGAATCCGGATTTAGAAATACTTTTTCTATAAAACCTATAGAAAGTATAGATGATTATAAGGGAATAAAGATCAGAACCATGCAGAATCCCTATCACATGGCGGCATTTGAATCATTTGGTGCACTTCCTACAGCCATGGCGGCAAGTGAACAGTTCACAGCTCTTCAGCAGGGAACGATCGATGCCTGTGAGAATGCAGTTTCAAACTGTCTAAACAATGGGTTTTATGAAGTGACAAAAAACATTACATATTCAAATCATGCTTTTGTTTACATCATCGTGAGCATGTCCGATCATGCATGGAACAAGATTCCGGAGGAGTATCGCCCGGCTGTACAGGAAGCGATTGTCAGAGGTTATAACATTGAACGTAAGCTTCTCAAAGAAGCAAACGAAAATGCAACAGTAAAACTCAAGGAACTTGGAGTAGAATTCCATGATATTGATGTAACTGAGCTCCAGAAAGCTTATCAGGAACTGTGTGAAAAGAAAGGTTATACTTTTGATCCTGAGTGGCAGGAAGCTATAGATAAGGTAATCGCAGAAAATCCATAAGGAGAAATATAATGAAGAAATTATTGAATGGACTGACAAAGGTAGAGAACTTCGTTATGATCGCGACCTTTCTTATTATGGTTGCATGCGAATTTCTACAGGTAGTAAATAGAAATATCACAAAACTTCCTATTACATGGTTTGATGAGACAGCCATATACTGCATGATCTATATGGTTCTCATTGGAACAGAAGTTGGTCTCAGGGATGGAAGCCAGATAGCAGTTACAGGAGCTGTGGATAAGCTGACCGGAAAGGCAAAAAAGTTTGTACAGATCCTGGCTAAGGCAATAGTTGTCATGTTTTCCGCATTTATGTTAAAAGGTGCAGTACAGCTTATGATGATACAGATTACAACGGGTCAGCTGTCTGCGGCACTTGGAATATCTATGGCAGTTCCATATTTTGCCATGGTTATCAGTTTTGCAATGATAACATTGGTCCAGCTGATTGCAGCTATAGGTATTCTTGTTCAGCTTATTAAGGGAGAGGAGGAAGTACAGGTATGACCGGATTACTTCTATTTGGAGGATTTATCTTATTTTTGATCATCGGTGTACCGGTTGCCATTTCTCTCGGTGCTGCAACGATGTTCTCGATTCTATTCACAAGTGATTTTTCAATCACAACAGCAGTTATTCCCCAGCGTTTGTTTGGAGGTCTTGAGTCCAATTCACTGATGGCCATTGCTTTCTTTGTACTGGCTGGAAATTTAATGACAAAAGGCGGAATATCAAGGCGGCTTGTTGATCTTGCAAACTCAATGGTTGGTGGTGTGCGTGGCGGTATGTCTATAGCACTTATCCTTTCCTGCGCTTTCTTTGCAGCACTTTCCGGTTCTGCACCGGCAACAGTAATAGCTATTGGTTCAATGCTATATCCCGACATGGTTCGTATTGGTTATCCAAAAGACCGTACAGCAGGGCTTCTGGTTGTTGCAGGAGGTCTTGGCCCGATAATCCCGCCAAGTATTATAATGGTTGTGTACAGTACAATGACTGGGGCCTCAGTAGGTGATATGTTTAAATCAGGTATGGGAATCGGCGTGTTCATTATACTTGCACTTATTGCTGTGTCTCTTATACTTGCTCAGAAAGAACAATGGCCAAAGACAGAAAAGAAGGTGACTTTAGGTGAGTTTGGAACAAATTTTGTAAAAGCAATTCCAGCACTTATGCTTCCTATCATAATTCTTGGAGGAATATACAGTGGTCTTCTTACTCCTACAGAGTCCTCAGCAGTTGCGGTTGTCTGGGCACTCATAGCAGGTATGTTCATATATAAAGAACTCACTGTGACTGACCTCTTTCCAATTATTCTTGATTCTGCAAAAGGATCAGCGATGGTTCTTTTCATTGTTGCTACATCAACAGCCTTTTCATGGATATTTACTTTCTCAGGTATTTCTTCAAGGCTTGTTAATTCCATAATTGCAATGAATCTTAATCCAATGATGTTCAGTCTGATTGTGGCAATCATACTTCTTATTTTTGGAACATTCCTCGAGGGTATAGCAACAGCAGTACTTCTGGTTCCTGTTCTTTGGCCTATAGCTTCTTCACTGGGCATTAATGTTATTCATTTTGGTATGATAGTATGTATAGCTAATGTTGTAGGTACAATGACTCCGCCTGTTGCGGTTAACATCTTTTCAGCGGCAAGTGTTACAAAGCTTAAAATGGGTGAGATCGTACATGGAGAAATACCATTTTTTGTGGGATATCTTGCGGTATTCTTTATGGTTGTGCTTTTCCCTGCACTTAGTATGATACTTATCTGATTGTCAAATGATGTATTAATGTGTTCTCTGTAGTTTTTATTTTGAGACACATAGATTTTTAAGGAGTTCAAAATGGTTCATAATTTATTTGATATAACTGGAAAAAAAGCGATCGTTACCGGTGGAACAAGAGGGTTAGGTTACGGTATGGCGGAAGGTCTGCTTGAAGCCGGATGTGAAGTTTGTATTGTAGGTTCAAGTGAGAAGAGTGTAAACAAAGCTGTTGAGGAGTTTACTGATAAAGGCTTTGATGTAAAGGGCGTATTTGGAAATCTGGCTGTCAGGGAAGATGTTTACAGAGTTTTTAATGAAGCTTTGGGTAAACTTGGTGGCGATTTGGATATCCTTGTAGTAGCACATGGTATTCAGAGAAGACACAGTGCAGAAGAATTCCCTCTTTCCGATTGGGATGATGTTATTAATGTAAATCTTAACTCTGTATTTATTCTGGATCAGGAGGCAGCAAAAGTAATGCTTCCTAAGGGATACGGCAAGATTATCAATATTGCTTCAATGGTTTCATGGTTTGGTGGCCAGACAGTTCCTGCTTATAGTGCTGCAAAGGGTGGTGTCACACAGATGACAAAAGAGATGAGCAATGACTGGATTGCCCGTGGTATCAATGTTAATGCAATTGCGCCAGGATATATGGCAACAGAGATGAATTCAGCGCTCATGAAGGAAAATAATCCTGAACGTTACGAGCAGATAACGGCACGTATTCCTGCAAATCGCTGGGGCACAGGAGATGATATGAAGGGTACATGTATCTTCCTTGCTTCTCATGCCAGTGATTACCTTGGTGGGGCCATAATCCCTGTAGATGGCGGATATCTTGTAAAATAAACATAATGGTGACTCAAATATGAATGAAGTATTAAAGACAATATCGAAGATAGGAATAGTACCGGTGATTGCAATTGAGGATTCCAACAAAGCTGTTCCGTTGGCAAAGGCTCTTGTGGAAGGTGGACTTCCTGCGGCTGAAGTTACTTTCCGCACTGACGCCACAGAAGATGCAATCCGGGCAATTGCTGAAGAGGTTCCCGAGATGCTTGTTGGTGCCGGAACTGTTCTGACTCCGGATCAGTTGGATCGTGCTGTTTCGGCAGGTTCAAAATTTATCGTAAGCCCTGGCTTCAATCCTGAAATGGTCAGATATGGCGTATCAAAAGGGGCACTTATGCTTCCTGGAACAGCCACCGGTGGAGAAATGGAACAGGCCATGGCGATGGGGTTGGAAGTAGTTAAATTCTTCCCTGCAGAAGATAACGGCGGTGTAAAGAAGCTTAGATCTCTGGCAGGTCCGTACCGAAATCTAAAGTGGATGCCTACCGGGGGTGTGAATACAAAGAATATGATGGATTATCTCTCTTTTGACCAGGTAATTGCTTGCGGAGGAACCTGGATGGTTAAGAAAGATATGATTGAAAATGAAAACTGGCAGGAGATTACGTCGATATGTAAGGAAGCTGTTCGAAAGATGCTTGGTGTAGAACTTGCTCATATAGGGGTGAACTGTGATAGCACCGATGAAGCAGAGCGCATGGCAAAACATATAAGTGTAATGTTTGGATATGCTCCTAGAGAGACTGGCAAGTCATGGTTTGCGGGGGATGTTATAGAATATATGAAACATCAGGGGCCAGGCGAAAAAGGTCATATTGGATTCAAAACCAATAGTGTAGAACGTGCCATGTATCATCTTAAGCGTATGGGAGTTGAGTTTGATGAAGAGACTCTTGCTTTTGATGAAAAGGGAGCACCAAGGTTTGTATATATTAAAGGTGACTTCGCTGGTTTTGCGATTCATCTGGTTAACAAATAAAGGAGAATAGAGAGAAAAATGTCTAGAATCGTAACATTTGGAGAGTTGATGATCAGACTTTAGCCCTATAATTATGAGCGCTTTTTGCAGGCGGATCACCTGGAATTCAGTTTTGGAGGTGGCGAAGCTAATGTTGCTGTCTCTCTTGCAAATTATGGCATGGATGCAGCTTTTGTTACAAAACTTCCATCACATGCTATCGGGCAGTGTGCTGTTAACTCCTTACGTCGTTATGGTGTGGACACATCCATGATTGTACGTGGGGGAGAGCGTGTAGGGATATATTTCAATGAAAAGGGTGCATCTCAGCGTGGAAGTGTATGCATCTACGACCGTGCTCATTCAGCGATTGCAGAAGCAACTACAGCAGATTTTGAATGGGATAGTATTTTTGACGGCGCAGACTGGTTTCATTTTACAGGAATTACACCGGCTCTTGGACCAAACATTGTTGAAATATGCAGAGAAGCGTGTAAGGCCGCAAAAGCACATGGAGTCAGAATATCCTGTGATTTAAATTATCGTGGAAAGCTATGGACCAGAGCTGAAGCAAACGAGGCAATGACGGAGCTCTGCAAGTATGTTGATGTATGCATTTCCAATGAAGAAGACGCGAAGGATGTGTTCGGCATCGAAGCAGAAGCCACAGATATATATGCCGGAGAAATAAACCGAGAAGGTTATAAGAGTGTGGCACGCCAACTTGCTGAAAAATTTGATTTCGAGAAGGTAGCAATCACACTTAGAGAATCTCATTCTGCCAGCGAAAATGGATGGTCAGCAATGCTATACGATTCACATACGGGAGAGTATTGCTTTTCTAAAAAATATGAACTCAGAATTATTGACAGAGTAGGTGGAGGCGACAGCTTCGGTGGAGGTTTAATATATGCTCTCTTAAGCGGCAAGGATACGCAGAAAGCTGTTGATTTTGCAGTCGCCGCATCGGCACTTAAACATTCAATCGAAGGTGATTACAACATGGTCACTATTGAGGAAGTAGAAAAATTGGCTGGTGGAGATGGTTCCGGTCGTATCCAGAGGTAAGACAAGAAATGGAACACGCTAATCCGATCTTAAATGGACAAAAAGGGCAGAAATTTATAACCTTCGGTGAGATCATGCTCCGCCTGACACCGCCGAATTATGATAAGATCCGCGTGGCTACAGAATTTGAAGCCAGTTATGGCGGCAGCGAGGCAAATATCGCTTTGGCTCTCGCTAACCTGGGGGTGGATAGTACTTTTCTCAGTGTAGTGCCGGATAATTCCCTGGGGAAAAGCGCTATCAGGATGCTCAGGAGTAATGATGTGCATTGTGCTCCGGTGATCTTCAGTACGCCGGAAGAAACACCCACACATCGTCTCGGTACATATTATCTGGAGACCGGATATGGAATTCGGCCGAGTAAGGTGACCTATGATCGGAGGCATAGTGCCATTTCTGAGTATGACTTTGGAAAGGTGGATCTTGAACGACTATTGGAGGGGTTCGACTGGCTGCACCTGAGCGGAATTACACCGGCCTTGTCATCGAATTGTGCGGAATTCACCCTGCAATGCCTGAAAACTGCAAAAGAAAAAGGGTTGACCGTCAGCTTTGACGGGAATTTTAGAGCTACTTTATGGACCTGGGAGGAAGCACGGGATTTCTGTACACAGTGTCTGCCATATGTGGATGTTCTGCTTGGTATCGAGCCGTATCACCTTTGGCGGGATGATTCTGATCACAGCAAGGGAGACATTAAGGACGGCATTCCAATGCAGCCGGATTATGAAGAGCAGGATGAAGTATTTCGGGTTTTTGAGAAGCGTTATCCGAATCTGAAATGTATTGCCCGGCATGTCCGTTATGCTCATTCAGGAAGTGAAAACACGCTGATGGCGTATATTTGGTACCAGGGACACACTTTTGAAAGCAAACGTTTTACTTTTAACATCTTGGACCGGGTAGGAGGCGGTGATGCCTTTGCAAGCGGGCTGATCTATGCGATGATGTATGGTTACAATCCGATCGATATGATCAATTTCGCTGTCGCAAGTAGTGTGATCAAGCACACGATCCACGGGGATGGCAATATCATCGATGATGTAGATACAATCCGTAACCTGATGGACATGAATTATGATATAAAGCGATAAAAGCTGAGGGGGAGTCCAGCCATGTGACTGGTGAGATCATTGCTATGTATGGCTGATATACCCGTGTATAAACAATTTGATAAATTTAAATAATAAATAGATAAGACGGTGGTACACTGTCTGGAAAACTGATTCCGGATAGGAGACCGCTTTTTTATTGTTAAACTATCGTTCAGCATGGAAAATGGTCCGGTTGCACTGCAACAATACTATAATAAGTGTAGAACAAAGAGTGGTCTAAGCTGTTGGTGGTTTGAGTAAATTGAATTTATAAAATGACACAGGTTGTCTTTCGGTTGATCAAATGGCGGAAATGTTTCAAAAAAGACAAATCTATGATTTCAAGCCATATAAAAAGGTATTCGAAGAGGGAGAATTGATTTGAGATTCAGTTGTTGCAAATTTTGCAGCAACTGACAGAGATAAAAAAACAATATCGAATATTTCAATCTCGATGTCATACTTTATGTAGGCTATAAGCTAACATAGATTACTGCGTCAAATATAAAAATCATAGTAAGTCATCCTCACCGTGAGGACGAATCATACGGGATTTTTTCTATAGCTATTTTAAAGCTTTCTCAAATCCTCCGATTCGGATTTCATTGATTATCGCACGCTGCTCCGATTCCGGTTTATTTTTAAGATATTGTGCTAAACTGGCTATTTTTACGCCTGTTTCTATGGGATCGTTCTTCTGAGACCAAACGGAAATACCGGCTGCTTCCAAAAGCTGTCTTTTTAACTCTTCCTCACTCATGATATACCTCCGTATCTATAAAAAGAACCTGGATGAAGCAATATTCAAATCACTTCGCCACGTATATCATATTGAACCGGCTAGGGATACTATAAATAATATTCTGGCTATGTTGTCATGGAAACTACGAAGAACCATATGCTATAGTTAAGAAAGTATATTGTCAGCATGATTTCGAGGAGAAATAACTATGAGCAGAGTTAATTTTGGAGCTAAGCCACTTATGTTGCCACAGCCGGTCCTTATCATTGGAACCTATGATGAGAACGGTGTTCCCAATGCCATGAATGCAGCCTGGGGAATTACGACAGACTTTAAGGAGATCACTATCAGCCTTGCTGAGCACAAGACAACTGATAATTTCAACATTACAAAGGCATTCACAGTCAGTATGGCAACAGAAGATTATGTCGCAGCCTGCGACTATGTTGGAATCGAGTCGAGAAGAAAGATTCCAAACAAATTTGAGAAGGCCGGATTCCATGCAACAAAGAGTGAGTATGTGAATGCACCGCTAATCGATGAACTTCCTATGGCACTTGAATGTAAGGTTAAGAGTTTTAATGATGGAATCCTTATCGGTGAAATAGTAAATGTTTCAGCAGATGAGAGTGTGGTCACTGATGGAAAGATTGATCCCAAGAAATTAAAGCCAATTACTTTTGATCCTTGTAATAACACCTATATTGGCCTTGGTAATGTAGTTGGAAACGCATTTAAGGATGGCATGGCCCTTAAATAACATACTGACTTCTTTTGCTTCATGCTTTGAGTGAAGGTGAATCATTTATGACAGAGATTGAAAGATTAAAAGATATAGTAAAAACACTACGAAGTGAGAATGGCTGCCCCTGGGACAAGGCACAGACCCATGAGAGTCTTAAGGCAGCCTGTATTGAAGAAGCTTCTGAAGTGATCTGCGGGATCAACATTCTTGAAGAAACCAAAGATCCGGAAAATTTGAAAGAAGAACTTGGGGACCTTCTTCTCCAGGTAATGTTCCATGCTGTAATAGCTGAAGAGGAAGGTCTCTTCACCTTTGATGACATCGCTAAGGCCGTATCAGAAAAGATGCTGAGAAGACATCCTCATGTATTCGGCGATATGAAATATGCTTCTGAAGAAGAACTCCGTGAAGCATGGAACGAGATAAAGAAGGAAGAAAAGGCAGGGAAAGAGTGGCAGGAAGAGTATCTGAAATCTGCCTTTAATGAGGCATCAGAGCTCATTACAAGGGCTGAGAAGCGGAAGGGATTCAGGTAAATAAAAGGTACCGGTCCAAACAACAATGAAGGGGTGATTATTTGATGGATGAACGTTTGAAAAAACAGCTGGAATTCTCTCTTGAGATTGATAAAGAAAAGAACGTTTTCAGACAGACCAGCCTTTCAGGGCATGGACGAAAAGAAAATGATGCAGAACATGCTTGGCATATGGCGATCATGGCATATCTGTTAAAGGAGTATTCCAATGAGCCAATTGACATAGCAAAAACCATTCTAATGTGCCTTATCCATGATGTGGTGGAAATAGATGCAGGTGATACCTATGCCTATGATGAAGAAGGGCTTAAGACTCAGAAAGATCGAGAGGATAAGGCTAAGGAACGTATATTCTCAATTCTGCCGGAAGATCAGAAAAAGGAACTTGTTTCTCTATTTGACGAGTTTGAAGCCTATGAAACACCGGAGTCACGATTTGCTCATGCCATGGATAATCTGCAGCCGCTTTTACTGAATGAAAGTAATGATGGCGGAGACTGGAGAGAACATAAGGCTACAGCTGATAAGGTTTACGGAAGGCAGAAAAAGACAAAGCTTGGATCGGAAAAGCTCTATGAGGAAGTGACTGATAAGATACTCAAGAAGAACATAAAGAATGGGAATATTCTATAGCTTCTTTCTTTATAAAAAGGATGAATACAATGTGGGAACTTGACTATGATAAACAGGCAAATTACTGGATAAAAAAGGATGCTGATTCAGCTAAACTTGAACGGGAGAAACTGAAGGAAAGAATAGAATCCTTTATATGTGAGAGAAAGACCTGTGCACTGGCTACGGCTTCGGACGGTTTCGTAAGATGTACTCCGATCGAATATTATTTCTTAGACGGAGCATTTTACTTTTTGTCGGAAGGCGGGCTTAAGTTTAAAGCATTAAAAGATAATAAGAATGTCAGCATTGCTATTTTCGACGCTTATGATGGATTCGGAAAGCTGAAGGGGCTTCAGGTACAGGGTAAAGCTTGGATGATAGAGCCTTTTTCAGATGAGTACTTGAAGATTCTTGAGTATAAGAAGATTCCGGTTGAAGCTATCAGGAAAATGCATGATGCCATGAATCTGATAAAGGTAGTTCCGAAGAGTTTCGATTATCTTGATTCGGAGCTTAAACAGGAAAACGTAGATATAAGACAGCATTTGGAACTGTAAGGAAGGGGATAGAAAATGATAACGAGAGAAGAAGCTTTTGATCAGCTGAAGAAATACAATAAGGATCCTTTCCATATCCAGCACTCACTGACAGTGGAAGCAGTCATGAAGTGGTATGCGAAGGAGCTTGGATATGAGGATGAAGAAGATCGCTGGGGCATCGTGGGACTTCTCCACGACATTGATTTTGAACTTTATCCGGAGGAACACTGTCTTAAAGCTGTATCTTTACTAAGGGAAGGCGGGGTAGATGAGGGTATCATACATTCTGTCTGTTCACATGGGTATGGGATAACTGTACCATGCGGTGTGACAATAGACGTTGAACCTATACACGAGATGGAAAAAGTACTGTTTGCTGCTGATGAACTTACAGGTCTCATCTGGGCTGCGGCACTTATGAGACCATCAAAGAGCACAAAGGACATGGAATTAAAGTCCCTAAAAAAGAAGTATAAGAGCAAGGGTTTTGCCGCCGGATGTTCCAGGGAAGTGATCGAACGTGGTGCAGAACAGCTTGGATGGGAGCTTGATAAACTCCTCGATATGACGCTGAAAGCTATGGCCGCAAGTGAAGACACGATCAATAAAGAGATGGCTGCTGAAGGACAGGCTCTATAAAGGGAAATACTCTCGGGGAATACAGGAAAAAATTGAAATGAACTATATAAGATATTTGTTTCTGGCATTCACGCTTCTAAGCCTTATCTATTCTGTCAGTATCTACATGGTCGGAAGCGGGACATTCTCATTTATGATATGGATATTTAGCGCAATTGTTTTCGGCCTTTTATTTTTTCTTTCAGGTAATGGAAGGTGGATGAAGATCCCCTTAGGGATAAGATATGTAGGTTACGTTACAATCGGACTAACGGCATTATTCTTTACCATCTGCTTCATTGCCATGGCCAGTCACTTCAATGATAAAGGGGAAGAAAATCTTGATTATATAATTGTCCTTGGCGCACAGATGAAAGGTGGAAGTCCTAGTACGATCTACAGATTCAGACTTGATGCAGCATATGACTATCTCATGAAGAATCCTGATACTATTTGCATTGTATCCGGCGGAAAAGGTAAGAATGAGACTGTCAGTGAAGGAGACGGGGGAAAGGAATATCTCAATTCAAGAGGTATTGATCCTGAGCGTATCATCGCAGAAACAAAAGCCAGGGATACAGTAGAAAACATATTTTTTTCTAAAGAGATAATGGATAGATCGCCAAGGACAGATACATTAAGGATAGGCATAGTGACAAACAATTTCCATGTCTTCCGGGGCATTCATCTGGCAAAAAGGTATACGGAAAACGAAGTTTGCGGGATAGCAGCATATACAGTGCCCTGGTATCTTCCTAACAATATGATAAGGGAATGCTTTGGTATATTACGGGATCTCAGGAAGATGAGATGAAAGCTAGAGGTTTTTATGAGAATTATCAACTTGATTGAAAATACAGAAGGGAAAGCAGGATGTGCAAGAGCACATGGACTGTCATTTTATGTTGAAACTTCCGGGCATAAATTGCTTGTAGACCTGGGACCATCTGATGAAATAATAAAAAATGCCGAAAAATTAGGAATTGACCTCTCGCAGGTAGATACTGTCATTCTGAGTCATGGGCATTACGATCATTCAGGAGGAATCAAAGCTTTTTCCCGGATAAATCCCAGTGCGCTAATATACATGCAAAAGTCAGCATCGGATGATCATTATGCTGACGATGGTGAAAGTGCGGGAGGTAATCGCTATAGGTACATAGGAATAGATAAAGATATCCTGAATCTTCCACAGGTTAAGATGATATCCGGTGATTACAGAATCGATGATGAACTGGAGATTTTTACCCTAAGGAAGAGGACGCATAAACTGCCGTTTACGAATAAACGCATATTAAAAAAGGAAAACGGGAAATATGTAGAGGATGATTTCAAACATGAGCAATATCTTGTAATAAGGGATCAGGGTAAACGGATACTGATGTCCGGCTGTGCTCACAACGGAGTCCCTAACGTCCTTGATGCGTACAAAGATAAGTATGAATCATTTCCGGACGCAGTAATCAGCGGGTTCCATCTGATGAAAAAAGTAAAATACACAAAAGATGAAATAGAAGAACTACTAAAAATCGGAAGGGAATTGAGGAAATGCCCGACTATGTTCTATACCTGTCATTGTACAGGAGAAACTGCTTATAGGATCCTTAAGATTACAATGGGCGATCAGATCAGATATGTCCATTCGGGCGATGAAGTAAAGATAGAGAAATGGGACAAAGATAAGGAAAGGACACAGGTATTTATGAAATGGCATAAGTTTTTTGCATGGGCTACAGTGTTCTGTTTTGTGATGACAATGATGACCGGATATGAGAAGAAATGATCGGGTATCCCAATGTTATAAATAATCAGCCAGAAAACCCATGACCTTTTGGTCGTGGGATGAATGGCGTCGCTTTTGGAAACGTAAAATATAAAAGTGCCACTATAAATATGACACTTAATGTGCTATCATATACATATAGGATTGATCCGGGTCAAAAAAATATGTATCTAACCATTAAGCAACAGTAATTAAATACATCAAGGAACAGAAAAACCATGACTAATGAAGAATACAATAAACTTCTGAAACAATATCATAAACTTTCTGACAGACATATTTTAGTTGCAGAGACGGATATGTCTTATTCCGATGTACAAAAGGTTGTTGCTCTTTCTGATAAGATCCGTAAAGCAGGTAACGAACTTGTTGGCCTTATGAGAAAGA
>JAGAXP010000102.1 GCA_017940955.1 Oribacterium sp. | reverse complement strand
GATACCGGGTTAAAAACTATTGATTGTTGTGTCATAAGCTTTTTACCTTCGTAATTGAATCAAACTATTCATCTGCAGGATAATATATCAATTCCTGCAGAATTTTTAGAATTAATATACAGAACGGAGACCTACATGAACAAACAACTTGAAAACCTTAGATCAGAAATGAAGAAAGCCGGTGTGGATGTATATCTGATCCCTACCGATGACTTTCATCAAAGTGAATATGTAGGAGATCACTTTCGCGCCATCCACTATCTCTCAGGCTTCACAGGTGAAGGAAATATGGTGGTGACGAAGGACAGTGCCGCCTTATTCACTGACGGAAGATATTTCATACAGGCAGAGAAGGAAATGGAAGGCAGAGACATTGACCTCATGAAGATGGGGCAGCCGGGAGTTCCGGCTCTTGACGACTACCTTCTGGAGAAAACCCCTGAGGGGGGTGTGCTGGGCTTTGACGGAAGATGCGTGGATTTCGAACACGGAGATTTACTTAAGAAAAAGCTTTCCGCAAAAAACGCTTCCCTGTCCACAGATACTGATCTGGTGGGTAATGTCTGGGCAGGAAGACCTGCTCTTGCCGCATCAAAGGTGTGGATACTTGAAGAAAAGTATACAGGAAAAAGCGCAGGTGAAAAGCTTAAGGATTTAAGGCTATTTATGAAGGAGCACGATGCAGATATTCATATCATCACAAGTCTTGATGATATAGCCTGGTTACTTAACTTAAGAGCTTCGGATATCCCCTGCAATCCGGTATTCCTTTCCTACATTATCGTATATATGGACGATGCTGTACTTTATGCGAACAAAGCCGACTTTGATGATGCTGTACTTAAATATCTTTCCGATATCAATGTGAGCCTTAAGGATTACGACAGCTTCTATGAGGATGTCAGGACTCTTAGAGACATGACCGTTCTTCTTGAGAAGGGAAAGACCAATTTCGAAACCATTTCAGACCTTCAGTGCAGCATGAAGATCATTGAAGAAATGCTTCCCACTTCTAAGTGGAAGGCCTGCAAAAATCCGACCGAAATTGAAAATATGAAAAAGGCTCACATCAAGGATGGCGTGGCTATCACAAAGTATCTTTACTTTATGAAACATGCCTTCGATGAGTCCGGTGCCCTCACAGAGGAAACCCGTAGGATTCTCGGATCCGATGAACTTAATGAGTGGAACAGCGCTCTTGTGCTTGAAAACCTCCGGAAAGAGCAGGAAGGGTATATCGAGCCCAGCTTCACCACCATTTCTGCCTATGGTCCCAATGCAGCCCTTCCGCACTATGCACCAACCGAAACAAGCTTTTCAAGGGTTTTGCCAAAAGGACTTTACCTGGTGGATTCCGGCGGACAGTACTATGAAGGAACCACCGACATTACGAGAACCATAGCCATGGGCCCTTTGACAGATGAGGAACGGAAGCATTATACCATGGTGCTTATGGCACATCTGAGACTTGGTGATGTAAAATTCCTCGAGGGTTCTTCGGGGATAACCCTGGACCTTGCCGCAAGAGAGGTCTTCTGGAAAGAAGGTCTCAATTACAATCATGGAACCGGCCATGGAGTGGGCTTCTGCCTGAATGTCCATGAAAGGCCAAACTCCATCCGCTATCGCAAAGCTCCCGGCAGAATGGAGGATGTGGCTCTCTCAGAAGGAAACATCACTTCCGATGAACCGGGACTTTATATTGAAGGAAGCCACGGAATAAGAACAGAAAATCTTACTCTTGTAGAAAAATGGAAGACCACGGACTTCGGCAATTTCTATAAATTCAGCTTCATCACCATGGCGCCCTATGACCTGGAGGCTATTGATTTTTCCATGATGGAAAAGCACGATATCGAGCTTCTCAATGCTTACCACAAGACAGTGTGCGAAAAGCTTTCACCTTATTTCGAGGGAAAAGAGCTTCAGTGGCTTAAAGAAGTAACAAGGGAAATTTAAGGAGACTATTTTGGAAAAAGAATCATTATACTATCAGGTTCCTTATGTAAAGGAATTTGATGCAAAGGTTTTGTCCTGCGTAAAAAAAGAAGATAAATATCTGGTCGAACTGGACGCCCACGGCTTTTATCCTGAGGGTGGCGGACAGCCTGCTGATAAAGGTACTATAGGAGATGCGGTTCTGTCGGATGTTCAGGAAGTCACACTTAAGGATCCGTCCACCGGCGAAAAGCTCAAGGATGAACGTGGAAACATAAAGGTGAAAATACTCCACACCCTTGACAGACCCCTTACAGAAGGTGAGACCTATCACTGCGTCATCGACTGGGAGAACCGCATGAGAAATTCCCGTAACCATAGCGGAGAGCACATCGTTTCAGGTCTCGTGCATAAACATTTCGGCTACAACAATGTGGGCTTCCACATGAGTGATGTCATGACCATAGATTTCGACGGCCCTCTTACATTTGAGCAGCTTATGGAAATAGAAAAAGAGGCCAATGCAGTTGTCCTTTCAAATGTGCCGGTCAATACCCTCTGGCCTACACCGGAAGAGCTGGAAAAGACAGATTTCCGCTCAAAAAAAGAACTTAAAGGTGACGTAAGACTTGTGGATCTGGGAGGTGCAGACCTTTGCGCCTGCTGTGGCACCCATGTCATGACCACCGGCGAAATAGGAGCCATCAAAATCCTTTCCGTTCTTGGTCATAAGGGCGGCGTTCGTGTTGAACTCTTCTGCGGAAACGATGCCCTGTCAGATTACAGAAAAAAGCACGAACAGCTCCTTCAGCTGTCCCATATGCTTTCCGTATCCATAGATGAACTTGTGGAAGGTGTACAGCTGGTTCTGGACCAGAGCCGTCAGAAAGACTGGCGTATCGGTGCCATCAATCAGAGATACTATGAAATGAAAGCAGAAACCCTGAAAGATTTCGACGGAGTTCTCACAGATATCGAAGAAGGCATGAACAATGTTGAACTCCGGAAATGCTGCGATCATTTCATGAAGCACACTTCTGCCAAAGTTGTAGGTGTTTTCGGAAAGAAAGAGGATTCCATGGATTCGACATCCGAAACCTGTCAATGGAATTATGTCATAGGTTCATCAAGCGTAGATGTCAGAAGCAAAGCCAAAGATTTCAACGCTCTCGCAAATGGCCGCGGCGGCGGACAAAAAGAAATGATCCAGGGCAGTGCCACATGTTCGGAAGACACCCTCCGGAAAACGATGGAAGAAGTATTTTCTTGTTGATTCAGCCAAGAATAAACAGGTAGGAGCCAGAGGGCATCCATACCATATATTCCCGCCGGTAATAACACACTTCACAAATTTTTCATATATCTGTAACACCCTCACTCTATTGCGCAGCGATTTCAGTGTGTTATAATATCTGCGTATTTTGTAACGTATTGTTATAGTTTCACTCAATAGGAGATAATTATGATCAGAATAGGTTTACTTGGATACGGAAATCTTTCACGCGGAATTGAAAGCGCAATAAAGCGCAACGAGGATGAAGAGCTTGTGGCTGTATTCACAAGGCGCGATCCTTCAACAGTTAAGATCAATACACCGGGCGTTAAGGTAGATACCGTTGACAATGTTTTAAATTATAAAGACGCGATCGACGTGCTCATGATCTGCGGAGGTTCAGCTACAGACCTTCCCAAGCAGACACCGGAGTATGCACAGTATTTCAATGTTATCGACAGTTTTGATACGCATCCGAAGGTTCCCCAGCATTTTGCAGCTGTTGACGAAGCAGCCAAAAAAGCAGGAAAGCTTGCCATGATCTCCTGCGGATGGGATCCGGGAATGTTCTCCATCGCAAGAATCTATGCAGAGTCCATACTTCCGGTCGGAAAGCATTATACCTTCTGGGGCAAGGGCGTTTCCCAGGGACACAGTGATGCAGCCCGCCGCGTTCCGGGCGTTAAGGATGCAAGGTCTTACACAATCCCTGTAGAAGATGCCATGAATGCCGTAAGAAACGGCGAGCATCCTGTATTCACAGCAAGACAGATGCATAAGAGAGAAGTATTTGTGGTTCTTGAAGAGGGTGCAGACAAGGCAAAGGTTGAAGAGACCATCAAGACCATGCCTGATTACTACGCAGATTATGACGTTACCATACACTTTATTTCTGAGGATGAGATGAAGAAGAATCATGCAGAGCTTCCTCACGGCGGATTCGTTATGAGATCCGGTGTGACAGGTGATGAAGGTCAGCATCATGAGTTCATCGAGTACAGCCTGAAGCTTGATTCAAACCCTGAATTCACAGGCTCTGTACTTGCAGCCTATGCAAGAGCAGTTGACCGTATGGCAAAGAAGGGCGAGACAGGCTGTATCACAGTATTTGATGTTGCTCCTGCTTATCTCAATCCAAAGACACCTGAAGAGCAGAGACATACATTACTCTGATGAGGTTTTACATGAAAAATAAAGGAAAAATGTTTATGATATCTGCCGCTTTAACAGCGGCAGTTTCACTATCTCAGACATCTTTGGGCCTTGCTGCACAAAAAGAAGATATTGCAGCCGCACTTGAGTTGCTTAATGACTCTCAGAAGGCCGAATACTATAATACCGTAGCCGATTTTTACAAAACTAACGGGCTCGATATACCGGAAGATATTAAAGCGGGACTTGCTATGTACAGCGGAGAGAATTCCGAGTCCGTTGCCACAGAGACCATGGCTTCCGAAAATGCACCTTCTGCAGGAACATTGGCATCAACCGCAGAAACATTGACGCCGACTGCAGGAACATTGGCACCGGCTGTGGGAGATACTTCTGCCGGTCAGACTTCAATTAGTGAAACCAAAGGAGCGGCAGAAGCATTGACATCATCTGCCGGAACAGGAGCTTCTGCAGAGCAGGCATCAACTACCGAAACCAAAGGAACGGAAGAAACATCTACATCATCTGCCGGAACATCAGCTTCTGCCGGCATAAATGACACATCTTCAGTCTATAAAACCGACGAAAACGGAACCACCCTTCTATACAAGGCAGATCCTGCAACCGGAGAAGCTGCGGAGCTGTATAACGGCTGGTTCACAGATGCTTCGGGAGATAAATATTACTACGAAAACGGAAAGCTTACCTCAGGCTGGATCATTGACGACGGTAAATTTTACTACCTTGATCCATCCACCGGCACCATTACAAAATCTGCTCATGTAGGTAATTTCTATGTTGGAGAGGACGGTGCGGCACTGATAGATACGGTTGCTCCAGACGGAACAAAGCTTGCATTTAACGGTTCTGTGTTCAGATCAAAGGAACCTGCCGAAAGGCTCAGTGACCTGACTTCTTTTTACAGGGATGAACTTATAAAGGATCCTTATCTTATAGCTGAGTTTTCCGAACGTTCTGAGGGAGGCTATCAGCTTATGCCCGAAAAGGAAAACGGCTTCTCCTGGTATACCTATGCTTCTCTGAAGCTTTATAAGCGTAAGGCAGATGGCTCTATGGGCAGCAAGGTGTATGAGGGAGACGGATGCCTCAGAACCGATGCCGTGATCGAAATTAAGGAGTCAGATGGAAGCATCAGCACCATGTCTCCATCCCGTATCATAGGCTCCGGTCATGAAACATGGGTAGCAGACCATATCCATATTGATCCTGCCGGTTTCGTTACCTACTCAGCAGCAAGAAAGTAACTTCCAAGGGGATATGATATGACACTACAGCAGTTAAAGCAGGTGATCGCTGTTGCCGACTGCGGTTCCATGAATGAGGCCGCAAAGCACCTTTTTATAACTCAGCCGTCACTTTCTGCCGCTATAAAAGAGCTGGAGAAAGAGATCGGTCTCGACATTTTTCTCCGCTCCAACCGTGGAATAGTCATCACTGCAGAAGGTGAGGAATTCCTCGGATACGCGAGACAGATTGTTGAGCAGTACCAGCTCATGGAAGACAAGTATGTTAATGCAGGCACCCGCAAAAAGAAGTTTGCCGTATCAATGCAGCATTATACCTTTGCGGTTGAAGCCTTCATACAGCTTGCGAGAGAGTTTGGTATGGACACCTACGAGTTCGCGGTAAAGGAAACCAAGACCATAGAAGTCATAAATGATGTAAAGAATCAGACCTCCGAGGTTGGAGTCATTTACATGAATGATTTCAACAACAAAGTCATCGGTAAGATACTGAGAGAGGATTCTCTGGAATTCATACCGCTTTTTGATTGTGACATTTATGTATTCATGAGCAAGCAGAATCCTATGGCAAAAAAGGATCTCATAACCCTTGAGGATCTGAAGCATTATCCATGTCTCAGCTTCTATCAGGGGGAGCACAATTCCTTCTATTTTGCGGAAGAGGTTCTCAGCACCTATGATTACAAGCAGATCATAAAGTGTGATGACAGGGCCACAGCCCTGAATCTCATGGTTGGGCTCAATGGCTACACAATGTGCTCAGGCATCATATGTCAGGAACTGAACGGTGATGAGTACACCACCGTAAAGCTTGATACCACTGAGAAGATGACCATAGGATATATCAAAAAGAAAAAAATTCCTTTAAGTGAACTTGGGGAACGCTATGTTGCCGAATTGAAAAAATATTCAAAGCAGCAGAATGGAGACTGATATGGAGAATAACAATATTGTAATCATTGCTGTGGTTGCAGTAGTAATACTTGCCGCCATAATAGCCTACAATGTCTACAAAAACATTAAACGGAAAAATGCTGACAAGCTTTCCATGAAGATAGCAGAGGATGAAAAGCTGCATATCACACTGGACAATAAAGCAGATATGTCTGAAGTTGCAAAGATCATTCTTGAGGGCTTAGGCGGCAGCGAAAATGTCCGGGAAGTCGGCCATGACGGCGGAAGGCTGAAGGTACAGATAAACGAATACGGTGCCGTGGATGAAAAGAAGATACGGTCCGCTAAAGTCGGAGGAGTTCTCCGCCCCAGTAAAACAGCAGTACATATCATCATAGGTTCCGAAGCGGAATCTGTGGAAAATGAATTGAAAAAGCATGTTACTCCGGTAGCATGACATAACAGCCGGTGTTCCGTAGCGGAGCACCGGCTATTTTATATTATCCATAAATTCCGGTTATATCTACCAGTCTGTAAAGCTTTTAACGCCTCCCTTGCTTGATTTTACAAGGTGAGTCCGATATAATTAGTACGCTAAAGACCGAAGTTTACCCATTTTTCAAAACATTGGAAAATCACGTTTAAAAACGACAAAGGATGCTGCGGAATTTCGGTTTAATATATGATTTAAGGAGATAAGGCGCTGATGTTTAAAAAAGTTGATACAAACATGAACTTCGTAGAGCGCGAGAATGAGGTTGAGGAGTTCTGGAAACAGAATCATATCTTTGAGGATTCCATCAAAGAGCATGAGGGAGATCCTTCTTACGTATTCTACGACGGTCCTCCTACCGCAAACGGAAAACCTCATATCGGACATGTTGAGACCCGAGCATTTAAGGACATGATCCCAAGATACCGTGCCATGAAGGGTTCTATGGTTCCCAGAAAGGCAGGATGGGATACCCACGGACTTCCTGTAGAGCTGGAAGTTGAAAAGTCCATCGGCATCAACGGAAAAGAGCAGATTGAGAAGTATGGAGTTGCGCCTTTTATAGATTTATGTAAGGAAAATGTCTGGAAGTATAAGGGCATGTGGGAGGATTTCTCTTACAAGGTAGGCTTCTGGGCAGATATGGACAATCCATATGTTACTTATCATGATGATTTTATCGAGTCTGAGTGGTGGGCTCTTAAAGAGATCTGGAAGAAGGGTCTTCTTTATGAAGGCTTCAAGGTAGTTCCCTACTGCCCACGCTGCGGAACTCCTCTTTCCAGCCACGAAGTAGCACAGGGCTATAAGGAGTTAAATGAGCGTTCAGCCATCGTTCGTTTCAAGGCAAAGGATCAGGATTTCTACTTCCTTGCCTGGACAACCACACCATGGACACTTCCTTCCAATACCGCACTTTGCGTAAACCCGGATCTTGAGTATTCAAAGGTTAAGGCCGCTGACGGTTATACATATGTCATGGCTTCATCACTTCTTGACAAGGTTCTTTCACCTCTTGCAAAGGAAGGTGAGAAGGCTTATGAAGTTCTTGAGACCTATAAGGGAACAGATCTCGTAGGTATTGACTACGAGCCCCTTTATCAGTGTGCGGCAGATGTGGCAGCTAAACAGCACAAGAGAGCTCATTACGTGGTATGTGATTCTTACGTTACAGCTGAAGACGGTACCGGTATCGTTCACCAGGCTCCTGCCTTCGGTGAAGATGATGCCCGTGTAGGCCGTGAGAATGATATGCCTCTCGTTAAGTTTGTTGATGAGAGCGGATGCATGACTGCCGAGACTCCGTTTGCAGGTATGAGATGTAAGCCTACGGAAAAGGAAATCGCAGAGGGTGCAATCAGCTGTGATCCTGAGGTATTGAAGGATCTTTCGGGAAGAAAGCTTCTCTATGATGCTCCTAAGTTCACACACTCATATCCTCACTGCTGGAGATGCGATACTCCGCTTATCTACTACGCAAGAGAATCCTGGTTCATCAAGATGAGCGCTGTAAAGGATGACCTTGTTAAGAATAATGCTACCGTTAAGTGGTATCCCGAGACCATCGGTTCAGGCCGTTTCGGTGCATGGATAGAGAATGTTCAGGACTGGGGTCTTTCACGTAACCGTTATTGGGGAACTCCTCTCAATATCTGGGTATGTAAGGACTGCGGCGAGAAGGATGCCATCGGTTCTATTCAGGAGCTGAGAGAAAGAGCATACAACTATGAAGATGTTCTTTCAGAGCTTAAGGCTTCCGGCAAGGAGGGCTACAGCTCAGATTACGTAGGCTACGAGCATATCGAGCTCCACAAACCTTACGTTGACAAGCTTACCTGCAAGTGTCCTAAGTGCGGCGGCGACATGAAGAGAGTACCTGAGGTTATCGACTGCTGGTTCGATTCAGGTGCTATGCCATACGCACAGCATCATTATCCTTTTGAGAACAAGGAGCTTTTCGAGGCACAGTTCCCCGCACAGTTTATCTGTGAGGCCGTTGACCAGACCAGAGGCTGGTTCTACTCACTTCTTGCAGAGAGTACAATACTTTTCAACAAGGCACCTTACGAGAACGTTCTCGTACTCGGTCATGTTCAGGATGAGAACGGACAGAAGATGAGTAAGTCCAAGGGTAATGCTGTTGACCCTATGGAAGCATTAAAGAAGCACGGCGCTGACGCTATCCGCTGGTTCTTCTACACAAACTCAGCACCATGGCTTCCAAACAGATTCCATGACAAGGCTGTAGTTGAAGGACAGCGTAAGTTCCTTTCCACACTTTGGAACACTTATGCATTCTTCGTGCTTTATGCAAATATTGATGATTTTGATCCGACCAGGTATTCACTTGAATACGATAAGCTCGGGGTTATGGATAAATGGCTTCTCAGCAAGCTCAATTCCGTAGTCAAGTCAGTAGATGACAACCTTACAAACTTCAGAATCCCTGAGGCAGCAAATGCCCTTCAGGAATTTGCGGATGATATGTCCAACTGGTATGTTCGCCGTTCAAGAGAACGTTTCTGGGCAAAGGGTATGGAGCAGGACAAGATCAATGCTTACATGACTCTTTACACCACACTGGTTACCTTCTCAAAGATTGCGGCTCCTATGGTTCCGTTCATCACAGAGTCCATCTACAGAAATCTTGTATGCACGGTGGATCCACAGGCAAAGAAGTCAGTTCACCTTTGTTCTTTCCCTGTGGCGGATGAATCCATGATCGATGCAGAGCTTGAAGAGAGCATGGATAAGGTACTTCGTATCGTAATCCTCGGACGTGCCGCAAGAAATACAGCTGCTGTTAAGAACCGTCAGCCTATCGGAAACATGTATGTGAAGTCAGAATCCGGTCTTGATCAGTATTACATTGACATCATCGAGGATGAGCTCAATGTAAAGAATGTTATTTTCCAGGATGACTTAAGAGCATTTACTTCCTACACCTTCAAGCCTCAGCTTAAGACTGTAGGTCCTAAATACGGAAAGCACCTGAATTCCATACGTACATATCTTTCAGAGATTGATGGATCAAAGGCCATGGACGATCTCGAGACTAACGGCGAAATCAAGTTCGTGGTTGATGGAGATGCGGAAGTTTCACTTACAAAGGATGACCTTCTTATAGATGTATCCGAGAAGGGTGGATTTGTCACAGAAGAGGGCAACAATCTCACCGTTGTTCTCGATACAAATCTTACACCGGAGCTCATCGAAGAGGGATTTGTAAGAGAGATCATTTCCAAGATACAGACAATGCGTAAAGAAGCAGGCTTCGAGGTCATGGATCATATCAAGGTATATGTGAAGGACAACGATAAGATGGCTAATCTTATGCGTAAGAACGAAAGTGAGATCATAAGAGTGGTTATGGCGGACACAATCGTGTATAATCTTACTCAGGGATACGAGAAGGAATGGGATATCAATGGAGAGACCATGACTCTTGCTGTCGAAAAGATTTAAAAACCAAGAACCCCTTATGGAAACATAATGATATATGTTTCCATAAGGATTCGAAATGCATGTTTCGAGAAAGGAATAGGATAGTGGAGAAGTTCGATAAGGAATTATTGAAAAAAGAAATTAAGAGCAGTGCCCGCAAGCTTTATCGCAGATCACTTGAGGATCTCAACACAAAGGAAGCTTTTTTTGCAGTTTCTTATGCTGTTCAGAACACCATCATTGATGACTGGATGGCAACTCAGAAGGTAACTGAGAAAAAGGACGCCAAGAGAGTTTATTATCTTTCAATGGAATTCCTCATGGGAAGAGCTCTCGGCAACAACATTATAAATCTTTCCTGTCGTGAT
>JAGAXP010000101.1 GCA_017940955.1 Oribacterium sp. | reverse complement strand
GTTCTCTGGATCAGATCCTTCTGCAGTGCCTTTCCAAGTTCAACGAAATATGCACTGTAGCCTGCAACTCTGACCAGCATATCCTTATATTCCTCAGGATTCTTCTGGGCCGCACGCATGGTGGCAGAGCTCATGATATTGAACTGCACATGCATCGCACCAAGCTTTACATACTGGTCGATAAATGCTATCAGGTTGTCTCTTCCTGTTATTCCTGCCACTGCATCCTGTGGGAACTTCATGTTCATGAGGGTTCCGTTCCCGGCCTTGCTGTGGTCAACCTTTACAAGAGAGTTTGTTAACGCAGTCGGTCCGGAAATATCATGTGAACCTCCGTCTGTATGAACCGGTCCCATATTGTCTGAGATCGCTTCACCCTTCTTTCTGCCGTCCAGAGTGGCATTGGTAGCCATTCCCATGGCGACATTGGCATTAACGGAATAAACTCCCGGATTGAACTGACCACCCTTTCGGTAGGTCTTTCTGCCACTAATGTGACCGGTATAACAGTCGAACATGAACTTGAAGAGCTCGTCCGCATAGTCATCATCGTTTCCGTAATGGTGAACCTTGGATCCGTTCACGAGAGCATAGAGCTTTTCATAGCCCTTCCAGTTATGCTTAACCGCATCCAGAAGCTCTACGCCCGTAACCTTATTTTCATCAAACATAAGCTGTTTGATAGTTGCAAGTGAATCCGCACAGGTACCGAGGCCGCTGGCCTGAGGTCCGATGCCATTGTACTTTGCGCCGCCCTCCGTAAGATCCTTTCCTGTATCCATACAGTTCTGGAAGAATGCTGACACATAAGGAATAGGCTTTCTGTGCTCATGAGCTGCTTCGATAATGTAAAGGCTTGAACACATCTGGTCACACCAGTAGTCAAACTGCTTATCTATGCTTTCGAGGACCTCCTCAAAGCTCTTGTAAGTGGCGAGACTTCCTGTATCCGGTCCGAACTGATCGTCACAATCAAGGAATTTTCCTCCATTTATAACCATCTCAAGCATCTTAGGGGTGTTAACATAAGCAGCGTCATGCCAGCCGTATTCAGCTCCCGGAAGATCAGGCTCAACACAACCCACAACACAGTAGTCGCGAGCCTCTTCAACAGACATTCCCTTACCGAGCATTGCCTTTACGGCAGGAGCATCATTAAAGAGCTTTGGATGTCCGTAGCCGGCTCTTATGCATTCAACGGTTTTCACCTTAAGCTCATAAGGAGTCTTTTCGGATACCCTGACACAGATCCAGGGCACCATCATACGGGTGTGCTCTGAAGCCTCCAGCACCAGGAATGTGAGATCGTTTGTGGCATCATTTCCATCTCTGTCGAGACCGCCGATGGTTAAACTCTCACCGCCGAAGCCACGTCCGTTTCTTACGGCAGTTGAGCCCCAGTCCTTAAGCTTCGTAGGATTGTTCAGCTTCACGAACTGGTCTTCAAGGATTTCAAGAGCCTGCATCTTGGTGATCACACCGTCATCGATGTCCGCCTTGTAGTAAGGATACAGCCACTGATCCATACGTCCGTAAGAAATGGAGTGACCGTTACTCTCAATAGTGATGAGGGTCGTTGCAAAATTGAAAAGCTGTATAGCCTGCCAGAAGGATCTTGCAGGTCCCCCTGCTATCTGATGGCAGTTAAATGCCATCCTCTCAAGCTCGTCTCTTCTCTCAGGGTCTGCTTCTTTTTCGGCATATTCCTCTGCAAGACGTGCATATCTCTCTATATAAGCGCAGGAAGCCTCAAGCTCTATGAGCATTGCATCATAGAATTCCTTTTTATCGGAAAACTCCGGGTCCTTTTTGGACAGGGCTTCCCTATGGCCTCTTGCCTCTTCGATGAGACCGTTGAAGCCCACCTTCATAAGCTTTCCGTAATCTATGGCAAGATGACCGGTTCCCGCATAATGATAGAGATTGGTCTGGAAGATCTTCCTTCCTGCCTCAGAACCCTTTAACTGCTCTTCATCAAGACGTCCTTCTACTTCATCCGCAACAGTTCTGCCCTGCCACCATTTGAGAAGCTCGATGGCCTCCTGCTTTTCTTCCTCATTTCTCCAGTAGAACTGGTCATGCTCACGCTCCTCGAAAGGGTGGTTTACAGCCTCATCAAGAATCCAGTTAACGGAAAACTCAGGATAGATAGGTGATGCTTTCGCGGGGGCAGCATTATCACCAAGAATTAATTCCCAGTCATAGATATGAAGGGTTACGTTTTCGAGAATGTTTCTGAAGGCATACGCACACTGAAGCTTTGCCGGTGCGTTCGGATGTGCCTTGTAGGATTCAGTTACGAGACGCAGACGCTCGATATCAATCCAGTAATTCTTTTCAAGGAAGGTCTTTCTCAGGTAATTAACCCTTGGGAAAGGGGACCAGTCCTTGTGATTGACCTCGTATCCCAGGTGGCACTGGTGATCAAATGGCTCAGTTCCTGAGCAGGTGGTGTGAAATTCTGCCATGTATATTCCTCCGATTTATTTCTGTAGCTTTGGTTTATGTTTATATGAAACCAAAGGTATTTATTTCTATGTTTTTACTTAGTCTTGCAGCTTTCCGTCTCGGGCGATCCAATTAATTCTTTGCTCCGGTTCCAACCGTGCAATTGATTCCTCTCTCCTCAAAGTAATCTCTGATCTTCTCTACCCGTTTTTGAAACGCCTGTCTGTTGAATCTCAAATCCTTCATGGGATATTCCCGCCCCAGAGATTCATACTTTTCTATTCCGAGACGCATGTAGCTCAGAAGCTGCAGAACCTTTACATGGTTCTGTAATTCCTCCAGTATGAAATCTGCTGTTTGGGAAATATTTCCCATGTCGTCGTTTATGCGGGGTATCACGGGAATGCGAAGTATCAGGTCATCTCTTGTCTCCGACAGCTTTTTAAGATTCTCAAGAATGAGCCTGTTATCAACTCCGGTAAAGGTTTTGTGTTTCACCGGGTCCATCATCTTTATATCTGAAATAATGATATCCGTGAAAGGCAGCACCTTTTCGATTTCGTTCCAGCCTGAGCAGAATGTAGATTCAAGGCAGGTGCTAATGCCTTCCTCCCGACACTGCTTAAAAAGCCCAACAACGAAATCCGCCTGCATCAGCGGTTCTCCACCGGAAACTGTAACTCCGCCTCCGGATTCTTCATAATAACCTCTGTCACGAAGTATGATGTCCATACATTCGGAAACAGACATTTCCTTTCCCCAGGCCTTGATGGCATCCGACGGACACTCTTCTATGCAAGCCATGCAGCCGATACATTTTTCTCTGTCAAACGAGGTTATCCTGTTTCTAATGAAACCTATGCTATCCATCTCCGGGCATACATCCCGACACCCGCCGCACTGCTTTTCACCGATGCATCTTTTCCTGTAAAGTCCCGGTTCAGGTCTCAGCATCTGACTCTCCGGATTACTGCACCACCTGCAACTAAGGGGGCAGCCCTTCAGAAAAATCTCAGTCCTCAGCCCCGGTCCATCGTGAATGGTGAATCTCTGAACATTGAACACTATTCCGCTTTTATTCATAAATCCTCCATCCCTCAATCTTTTTACACGTTAAATTTTAGTCAATTTTGACAGACTATAACATTACCCGTGTTTCTTATTTCATATAGGGAATGTTCCTTATATGTGCTCATCAAAAAAGACCGGATGCAACGGTTCTGCCACTTTTTGAACCAAATATCCTCTGTGCATTATTTTATGAAATTTTCATCCTTTTTCGTGGTATAATAGATAAAGTAATGAAACTAAAACCGGTATGGGGAAAAGATTCCTGAATCTATCAGATTTAAATCTTAAGGAGGATATTTATGAAGAAACATTCACTGGTTTTGATCATCGGGGCAGTGACGATCATAGGTCTCGCTTCCTGCAACAGCGGCAGTGGCGACAAGAATAATGGTCCGGCTCCAACCACCAAAGCAGCTGAGACAGAGGCTCCATTCGTCGAAGAAGAGCCGGCGAAGAACGAGCTGGATTCCGCGTCACCTATCCCCGGGATCAATAAGGAATATGATCTCACGGAACAGAAATTTGAAGATGAAAATCTCATCCTCAGGCTGCCTGAAGGCGTCAGCGCTGTTAATGAAGGCAAAGGGGAAAACATGGGGCACATTACAGTCACCGATGAAGAAGATGGGTGGAAACTAATGTTCCGCCCTGATAATTTCTCACTTAACAACATAATAAACAATGTGAGTAATACTGTTATCTACGACGGAAACGAGGTAAAAACAGACTGGTCACGTGACGTATCAGGGACTCTGGCAGGATTCCCTGTACGGGTGTGGGCCAATAATACACGAAAGGGATGGCTCCACCCTTCCAACGAAAGTGATACACCTGCTGTTGATATCGTCATGGATTACGGCGAAACCCTGGTAGGAGAATGGCTGGGCATGCATATCCGTCTGGAAGCGCTGAAGCCAACCGATGATACAAACATTTATCACTACCTGTATAACAGTAAGCTTCGTGCCGTACTGAACAGTTTTGAATGTATAAAGACAGCGGATGGCAATGAATATTCCGTAAACGGCATCACCGCCACCTTCCCTGCCCGCTGGCCCGTAAAAACAGGTGAGAATTCCATGGTGGCAAATCTGCATTCCAATGCTCTCACCGGCGGTATCACCATGACAACACAGTACAACCCGGATCCTCAGCATCATGCAGATATGTACGAAGGAGATCAGTTCAGCCGTACCTATGGAAGCAATGACTGGCTCGGTGTCATCGCAAAACATACCTTTGAAAAAGAAGGCGCTGATGAACCGACCATCCTTTACTCCATGTACCTGTTCTCAAAGTTCAGTGACAGGATGTGTGCCTGTGTTCATGTTTCCAACAACAGCTTCGGTCCTGAGGAATTCAAAGCATTCCTCGACAACGAACAGTTTGTGGATCTGATGAATTCTGTGAAACTTGATCCTGAGGCATGGCACCAGCCGGGTACAGCAGAAGTAAACGGTCTTCTTTCCGACGGCGGCAGTATCATGTCATACTCCGGTACTGATGAAGAAGTAACTATCCCTTCTGTTATCGGTGATTACAACACAGTCAGCGTGGGATTTAATGCATTTAAGGATAATACTTCCATCAAGAAGATAGTTATCCCTGAAGGCGTCACCGAGATCCAGGGCAATGCTTTCTTCGGATGTACAAATCTCGAAACGGTCGTTCTTCCCGAAACCCTGAACTTCATATATCCTTACGCTTTCCGTGACTGCCCTAACCTTAAGGATGTAGTACTGCCTGATGGTGTTTCTTATGTGGGATCCGGTGCTTATGAAGGTTCCGGCACAGGAACATTTAAAGGCAGCGCCGCAGAATATGATTATCACGCATTTGATGAAAGCGGATTTGATAAGATAAGTTTTGCAGACGGTGCGATCCTTTCGGCTGATTATATTTTTGACGGAGCATCGCTTTCTGAGATAGAGCTGCCGTCAGACCTTAAGGAACTTGGCAAGGGAGCATTTGTAAACTGTCACAACATCCAGAAGATCGAACTTCCTGAGACAGTGACAACCTTAGGTGAAGGTGCATTTTCATCCATGTTCGGACTTCCGTATATAAATCTTCCGGAAGGTCTCACCGAGATTCCTGAGGGCTGCTTCAACTCCACAACTTTGGACACTCTTGTCATTCCTTCTACAGTAACAAAAATCGGTGACCATGCAACATTTGGCGCTGCCTGCATCATCATCCTCTGTCCTGAGGCAGAGATAGGCGAGCGCGCAATACAGGCTGACTACGTATATCTGGAAGATGCCTATAAGCATGTATTCTCAGATCATGAGGAACTTGAAGGAAGCTGTCTGTATCTCGATGATGTTTATGACCCTGCTTCACAGATTCAGGGAAATTTCTATGATGCAACAAGCTTCGATTATCAGATCTACCTTCCGTCTGACGCAACCATTGAAGAGTCTGATAATCTTGATAAGTACCTGCTTTCTATCGGATATCCGGAGATTGCATGGATGGGTTCTTCCAGAGATTTCATCCCTGACAGCACCTTTGACTTTGACTGTATCAATCCGGGAATTATAACCGGATATCACGGCAACAGCGATAAGCTTGGTATCCCTAACTATCATATGTATACAGAAGATGGCTGGTGGCTGACAGGCAATGTATATGGAATCGCGGATGAAGCCTTCAAGGATTCTACATTTACTTCTGCCTACTTCCGAGGACAATGCGGAGACGGAATCGGCTCAAGGATCCTTGCAGGAAATACAGCTCTAAAGGATATATGGTTTACTACTTCTATCATGAATGAGATAGATGACGGGAATGCCATAAACGGAGTTCCTCACTATCAGCCTGATACCTTTGAAGGTATCCCTGATGATGTAACTGTTCATCTGCCTGAATCTATTCCGGGTGATGCGCGTTCCGGCGTCGAAGATGGTCTTCGTGCCCATGGCATCCCTTCCGGAGCAACATTTACATATTACAGTCTGAGATAAGCCGATAAAACGCTTCAGTGAAATAACCAGCAAAATGGACGGGGTTAGTGGTTAATTGTAAAAAATCAACCACTAACCCCGTCCTGTTTAAATCTTTTCAAGTTCCATAGGATATTTGTACGTAGGGTCCGGCTCAATCAACAGCTTATCCGGCTCAACCTTACATCTCAGAAACAATATCTTCACGCCGGCATTTAAGGCATCATCTATGGCCTCTCCGAACTCAGGATGCATCTCCCTGTGAGGTCTCACTTCGGATACCCCCTCCATCTGTATAACATATGCAAGGATAGTTCTGTACCCCTTGGCTTTGGCCTTTATGAGCCCCCGTATGTGCTTAACTCCACGCTCTGTGGGCGCATCAGGAAAATATCCCATACCGTCTATCTCCAGAGTGCAGCCCTTGACTTCCATCAGAAACCTTTCGTCACCCTTTTCCATATAAAAGTCGATCCTGGAGTCACCAAAGGTGAACTCCGGGATCACCCTGTCAAAGCCTTGTTCCGAAAGCCATTCCTTCACCACCTTATTTGGTGCCTGACTGTCGATATTGAACAACACCCCTGTGCTTTTCCTCACAGCCACAAGATCATATTTTGTTTTTCTTCCCGGAGTCCCCGGCGCTGTAAGCCATACCTCACATCCCGGTACCAGAAGTTCTCTGCACCGTCCCGTATTTTTCACGTGAACCATTTCCTTCCGGCCATCTATCTCAACCTCCGCGATAAAACGGTTCGGTCTTTTCAGGAAAACTCCGGGGACTATATTTTCATAATTCATAAATAACCTTATTTTGTACTACCCATGCCGGAGATATATTTCAAAAGGTCTCCTAACTCTATTCCAGCATCAGGAGTCTGTGATTTCTCTTCGGTTCCAAGCATCCTTATGGTAGCATGATTTCTCAGCTCGAGGAAACGGGCTGCCTGAGGTGTCCACTCCAGATACTCATAGGCATGAGGCACTCCGGGTTCTACATAAAGCTCCGTAAAAACACCGGCCTGCATAAGCTTTCTGGCATAATCCATATCTTCATTGCAGAAAAGATCCAGACTTCCGACAATCATAAAAGTCTCAGGCAATCCTTTCAGCTGTTCTACATCAGCAAGTGCCGGTGAGAAATAAATCTTCTCATCATCTGAAAGCTTATTCTCCTGACCTTCGAGCAGTTTTCCCCAGCCAAAAACATTATTTTCCTTTGTCCAGACAAACTCTCCGGCATATTCATTCCTGTAAATGTCATCTCTGCCACCGGTACGGCAGTCAAGCATAGGATATATCAGAACCTGACCTTTCAGAGGAACACATCCCTTATCACGATTATACAGAGCTAGACGTGCAGTCAGACCGCCTCCGGCGCTTTCTCCCTCAATGACTATGTTGTCAGGATCCACATTCAATTCGTCCGCATGCCTGTACACATATTCAAGACCTGCATAAACCTCTTCAAGCTCCATAGGATATCTGTATGAAGGGTCCAGTGAAAGTGTATAGTCAGGAGAAACAACAGTAGCATTGCTTCCATCTGCTACACCCTGTATCTTTGATTCATCCATAGAGGTATTGCCAAAGTGATATCCTCCGCCGTGAATGAAATAGATAAGAGGCGTTTTCTCACCCTTCACATAATCTGCAGGACGGAAAACATACAGATTGATCTTTTCTCCACGCGGACACTCAATAGCGATTTTTTCGGCATTTTTCGGCTCTGCGCCTTCAACTGCCAGATCTTTGTTGGAAGTTCCCACCGGCACAGTTAAGCCATTCATAATCTCATAGCCTTCTGCCAGAAGATGTGCGGATTTCGGAGTCATACTTTTTCCGCCGAAATAAACTTCACAAGGCATGTTGAAACTGAAGCCCTCATGCTCAGCAGTGAGCAGATCTTTATCAAACACAAGGAAGTCCGCATCCTTTCCGATTTCTATGGAACCCTTGGATGCCTCGATACCGAGCTGTTTAGCTCCATTGATGGTATAACCCTGTATCATTTCCTCAATATTCATGCTCTCACTTAATGGAGGAAATGCTGCAACTGTTCTGCTTGTTTCCTCAAATCTGGTTTTTTCATTGATCCAGCGGGTCATACCTATCTCCATGGCGAGATAAGGACTCCAGTTTTTGAAATCTCCATAGAACACTTCATCGCTTGACCATGTCACAAGCGCACCGGTATCCCAGATCGTTTTACAGCGGAACATGTTGTGACCGCGTTTCTCTCCGATAAACTGAGGCCAGTACTCAGCAGGGTTGCCGCCTACGTTGCCGCTGTGCCACCATGGAGTGAAATTGGCGGTTACACCGAGACTCGCAAAGCGGTTGAGATCTGCATCGTCCTGAACCCATAGATGCGCACAGGTTACCTTCACACGGTACTCGTCTCCCAGTGCCTTTCTTGCCAGCTCTACGCCATCAAGAACCACCCTTGATGAAGCTTCCCCTACAGTATGCACATGGAGATCCAGGCCTTCAGCATTAAGCTCCTTAATAATATCGGCAAGCTCTTCTGCATTAAAGGCAGGGGCTCCCAATGCACCGGAATCTATGTATGGAGTGACCATTGCCGCGGTCTCGATCTTCAGAGTTCCGTCCATAAATATTTTTAGGGTATGCACCTTCATGTGCTCAGTGTTGAACTCTTCTCTGAAACGCTTTACTCCCTCAATTGCTTCTTTCGTTTTCCCCGGCTGTGTGAGCACATAACATCCGTCAACATAAACAGGAAGTAATCCCTGTTTGTCCAGATTACGAAGTATTGAGTATATCCGCTCATTCATATGGTTGTGTTCAGGGAATCCGGCATCAAATACAGCGCTGACTCCATATTTTAAAGATGAGTCCAGCCAGCGAAGTACTGCTATGGTGATCTGCTCATCAGTAAGTTTGTCTACACCATCGAAAAGGAAAGGCCAGCTTGCGGTTTCATAAGAGTTTCCGGTCAGATGTCCATCTTTACGTACATAATAGGCAAGCCCCGGTACCGGATCCGGTGTGTCATCGGTGATTCCGTGAGCCGCAAGTATTCTGGAGTTGACCCAGTTACTGTGCACCTCACCCTCCAAAACCAGAATCTCCGCATCCGGACAGATAGCATCGAGATCTTCCTTTGTAAGTTCTTCTCCGGCAAGGCAGGTACGCTCCATCATAAATCTGTAGCGCTCAAGTCCCGGATTCTTTTTGATATAATCAGCCATAAACTCAAGACATTCTTTTTTAGTGGATTCCATGACCGGTACGCCAAGGTCAGTGTACTCAAATGCAACACCTGTGGTTACATGGACATGGCTGTCAATGATTCCGGGCAAGACAAACCTTCCTCCGAGGTCAGTGACCTCTCCCTCGTACTTAGAAAGACCGGCTTCATCTCCCACATAGACAAACTTCCCGTCCTTTACAGCAAGAGCAGTCACGATCGACTTGTTTTTGTCAGATGTATAAATCTTTGCATTTTTAATTATCTTATCTGCTTTCATGTTCGTTATCCTTTCTATAAAACAGATAGCTGCCTACTGTTAATGCCTTAATCATCGTACTGTGGACTTCCGATATGGCATAACACCCACATACTGAAAATCGGAATCATTCTCAAAAAATATAAGTAATTCTGCAAACTCACAAAGCACTCCCTAATAGTATGGTATAAACTTTGCTCTAATATGCGAATCCGGGTACTTTGGATCATCCACCAGGGTAAGATTACTATTGGCATATACTCCACTTCCAAAGTGAACATGATGTCCTCCCCAGTTAGCATGAAGAGGCAGCCTATACTTTTGCTTTACCTCAGGATACTTTTCATAATCCACTTCAGATAAAAACATTTTCTTTCCCTTCTTCATAAGCCCTTTATATATGCACTTCATCGCAAAGCTTATCGTCTATTATCTTTTTTGCTACGAATTCATCATTGGCATTTAAGATCGTTATTATTACACGTAAATCATTATCGATAAATCATTCTTATATTATATATCAAATCTATAAGAAGTACCGTGTACCATTTCAACGGAATCAAAAGGAATAACGGAACTTGCCATTACTTCTGGAGGTAAAGTATATGATCCATTTGTTAAGGATGATAACGGACTCGGTGTCACCATCCTTAAGACAATGTATAAAAATATAAGCTGTGTCAGGGCTGGGGATAAGAACCGGATCATGATAGAACTGTGACACTTGCTTTTTATATCTATTGTAAAATTATCCAAAATTAGATAGTATTTATGTAAATGCAGACGAAGAAAATAATGATATAAAAAAATCCGAAATCAGTCTACTGTTTAAGAAATCCTCATACAGGGAATATGATGGGATCTTAAGCTTGTGAGATAGTATGTTTATGAACCGTTTGGCGCCTCAGAGGATAAAATATGTTCACATGGATCGGCAGTTATAATTATGATTACGCTTTATCAACGATTCCTATTCAGCTGATACTTATAGTTTTTTACGGGCTGAGAGAGAATCTTCCTACTAAACAAAGTTACTACTTTTGGTTTGCCATGCTTACCAATTTTATCATGACGATTACAGATATAGCAGCCTGTGAAGTGATCGAAATATGGTCAGTGGTTCCTCTATGGATAGTTTACGGGCTGAACATGGCATTCTTTCTGGCATTTTTTCTGCGTGGATGGTCGCTTTGGGCTTATACCGCAGAATCCACTAACATTTTTGTCAGTGTCAATAACCCTTTCTCTATAATTACAGCATTACCGATGCTCATCGGATGTCTCATGACTTTATCGACTCCATGGACATCATTGATCTTCACTATCAATGATACAGGTTATCATAGCGGTGTTTGCTATGACATCGTTTATTTCAGTACTTATTTTTATCTCATACTGTCAGCTTTGGTAGTTGCAGGGAATTGGAAAAAAATAAATGTCAGGATGCGCACGGGTCTTTTGACTTTTAATTTAATTCTGTTTATAGGTATACTTATACGTAAACAATTTCATCATGTGATCATCATGAGTTTTTTCAGTTTGCTGGCTATACTGATCATATACCTTACGGCTGAGAATCCTGATCTATACAGAGAACATCGTACGAACTTCATGAATGAATATGCCCTGAACCGTATAGGCAGGGAACTTATGGATAAGCATATTAAATTTAGCATTATTGCAGTGACCATAAACAATTACGAAGCCAATAAGATTATATTTGGAGCAAATCAGATAAACTCTGAAGTGAAGATCGTATCAGATTTTCTGTCACGAACTTATCCCGGCTGTTATTATTTTTACATAAGAAATGGCAATTACATCATTCTTATGAAAGACAAAAGCATAAAGTCAGAAGATTTTATCATTAGTTCCTGGAAAAAACATTATACGGATTTTTTCCGTGCTATAGAGAGAACTGTACCTCTTCAGATTTCCATGATGCTGATACCTGACTACATGACTCAAGATAATCCTATGCCTATCAGTGAGATTTCAAGATATGGACCTTCCAACGCATATGAGGAAAACCGAAAAGATAATTATGTTTTCTCATCTTCGATGCTGGATGGTGCCAATAAACAAAAAGCTACCGAAATGGCAATAAAAAATGCTATGAAAGAGAAAAAATTTGAAGTTTACTTTCAGCCTATCTACTCAGTGAGCAGCAAAAAAGTAATGGGGGCTGAGGCACTTGCCAGATTATATGATGAGGAGCTTGGTTTCATTTCACCTTTGGAATTCATCAGAATAGCTGAGAGAAACGGAGATATCATCGAGATTGGGCGACAGATTTTTGAAAAGGTATGCATATTTCTTTCATCTATCGATACAAATGAGGTTGGCATCCATTTTATAAATGTCAATCTTTCCCCTATCCAGTGTATAAGTCCCTCTCTGGTAGGAGATTTTGCCGAGATAGCAGCAAGATACCATATCCCTATGGAAATGTTTGATTTTGAGATAACAGAATCCATGATAGAAGATTATGAGGCGATACAGTTTACGATCGCAGGATTCAGATCCAAAGGTTCCGAACTATCTTTAGATGATTTTGGCACGGGATCAGCTAACCTGGCGAGTCTTATGAATTTTCCGATCCATGTTGTAAAGATAGATATGTCTTTTGTAAGATCGTATATCGCAGGAAAAGCCAAATTTCTGCCTGATCTTATAAAACTTTTTAAACATTCTGACATTGATATCGTTGTTGAAGGCATAGAAACACAGGAAACGATGGAGAAAATGGAAGAACTTGGCTGCGATTACGAGCAGGGTTACTATTTCTCGAAACCTCTTCCTGCTGAAGAATTTGTGATATATATGAAGAATCTTGAATAAGAATACATTCTTACTTCCTGAAAAGATTTAGGGACAGACTTGAAAGTCTGTCCCTTTTGTAGTTCCGATGAGTATAGGAAGTACCGGAATAACAAAATTTGTAACGATGCTGAGAATGATACTCTGGAACTCCTCGAGAATTCCGGTTATTTTCTGCATCAAAATGATTCCTTCAGGAACTATCTATGTAAGCGTTACTTTCCTTTTTTATGCAGGCTTATTATCCATAAACACCTTCATTGAATACGCAAGATGCTGATGGTGTACATGTGTTGCATCAAATTTCACAGATGAAAAAGCCATCTGCATTATAGGTCCTGTTGCAAAAGCACAGATAAGTGTACCGATGCCTACAGGCCCTCCAAGTATCCATCCTACGAGAGTCGCGATACTCAGGAGTGCTATACTCACTGCTCCAATTGGAATCTTCCTGGCTCTTTTAGTAAGGGCGACCAAGAGTGTATCCCTGGGACCGTCTACATTCAGCTTATCATCATGGTGATAGATTGCTGAGCATATAATGTCAGTTTCCTCAGAAGTTGTAAGTTCAAGTTTTGTAAGAACATTCCTTGCATAATCTGCGCCAAGATGCGCATGGTCATCATAAGAACCGGTCTTATAAGCGTGCATATCGTGAAGCATAGCAGCCATAGCAGCAAGTTCGGGATCAAGATTCCTTTTCTTCGCTATCATTTGAGCTGCCAGTGACACTCCGTAAAGATGGGAAATAGCACCGGTTCTTTTATCCTCATCTTCCATCTTGTTAAGCTTCTTATCAATGTATTTTCTTAGTTCTTTTAATCTACTCATGACATTCCTTTTCCCATGCATTAATTGCCGCTGATTCTTTCTTTATTCCCCTTGGCCAAAGCCGGTCAACAAGTATCCTTATCCCATCATTTACATCTGGCACTTCGAAAATTCTCTTAGTTCTGATACTGCCCATACATTGTCGCCTCAATTTATTTAGAAGTTTAGCCTTATCTCCATCTCATGCCATTTTTCTCCGCCCCAATTGGATGCAGACTCTCCAGGTCATCGAATCCAAATTTCCTGTACATTTTTATCTTTTCCTTATGACATGTCAGTACAAGTCTCTTCCGTCCGCGAGCCTGCTCTTTCCTGCAATAATTGAAAACAAGCTCCCTGGCAAGGCCCATTTTTCCTTCATCCTTTCAAGCGGGACTTCTCTTACAGACAAATATGTCCTGTGCCAGTTTTTTTCCGCTTTCTGTTTTCATTATTTTACTCATGAAATTCTCGATATTTTTCCGGCTGTACCCGTTTTCCGTGGCATTTGCTATGTAATCCGCCTCAATCAAAATCTGATGATCTATGCCATCAATTTCTTTCAAGGTGTGGTGATGCCCAACAAGGTAAGCAACATCAACCTCCGCCGGATATCAACCACATGTTCAAATTATATTGTAGGTTTATCGTTTCGTCTCCATAACTTTTAAAAAAACAGTGAAGTTCTCGGGGAACTTATTGCTGCCCCAACAGTGGATACCTTCACCGCCATTTTCTTACTGAATATCCAACATCCACTTCACACCATCCATTAGCCTAATTCTACATTGTTATGGTTTGTTTTATAATATTTTATTCTTCCTTCGCTGCTTAGTATGAGATACTCATTTTCAACAAGATTCTTAAGAACTTTACTTCTGAAATAAGTAGAATCACTCACACCTAAATATGCTGAGATTTCTGTTGCATTTTTTGCATTGTTATAGCAGAAAGAAAAGATCTGCTCATCATATTTGCTTCCGTTTGGAACCGGAACATAAATAAGACTATCAGTAGGTTCGGTTTCGAGACCTCCTTCGTATGTAAGGTCAGGATAAACTAGTACATCGAATAATAATTAACAGATGAAAGATAAACAACTGACATAGCAGAGGTTTCGGTGATTATCGTTTGTCAGACGCGGAAGCTTAACAATACAAAATTTAAATGTTTATCTCTGTTTTTTTATTTTAAAAAAAATGCCTGCGAAGACTCTCAGTGTAGAATAGCTATCGCACTAAAGATTTGGTACAATTATAATAATTATTACTCTACAGCCTAAAAATGAATGCAAACGTCTGCATTTATAGAGTAACATTTAATATGCATCGTAATATATAAACTTCCTGTAAACATGAAGCACATGCTTTTTGTTTATAAAGCTTTTATTTGAGTCAGATGCCTGTATTACATTACATTGTAAACCAGAGTAGTGTATAATATGTACACAGGAGACACGTCTATGTCAGATCAAAAAGCAAATAATTCTCTGCAAAAATCACTTATCCGCATCAGCGTAATCATTGTTATATTCATATCCCTTTCTGTGGGTTCTTTGTGCTTTGAAATTTACAGAAGAGATATGATAAGCAGATATCAGAACTACGCCGGAGATGCCATCAACTTTCTGAGCAGCTGCATAGACGTTGATGACCTTGAACAATGTATACGCACCGGTGTCAAATCCGATAGTTATAATGAGCTTCAGACTCTTGCCAATAATCTCAAGGAAACCCATGACCTGTTTTTTGTATATGTAATTAAGCCGTTAAGAGCTGATCCTCCGGACAACATGATGGATGTCTTAGCTGCATATACTTTATACGAAAAGACATATGAAGAAGATGAGCTTACCGATCTTGGAAACTATACCGGAGATGCTTATCCAAGGGATGTAGCCCTTGAGTACCTGCATCGCATGGACACTGATACAACTGTCACTTATTTTAGAAATGATACTGACTTTGGGAAGATATATACCGCAATTCGTCCTCTTATAAATTCAAAAGGAGAACCCGTTGCGGTAATTTGTGGTGATATCCTTATTGATGACATATATAAAGCAGCCTATACATATGCGCTTGCGACATTCATAGTTGCACTTATCGCAGGTCTTCTTCTTGTTTTAGCACTCAATAGATGGTATAACAAGCGGATAGTCAAGCCTATACGAAACCTTGAAAATGCAACCGGCAAAATTGAAGACAAGTGCCGAAAGCCTGCTCCTGTATCAGAACTTGTTATGGATGAACTTGATATACATACCCATGATGAAATTGAGTCCCTGTCAGTCTCCATCTTCTCTATGGTTGAGGATATCAGAGATTATGCCTCTGACCTGATTGACAAAGAAAAAATATTAAGTGACATGCAGGATAAGAACTCTCAGCTGGAAGCTCTTGCAAACCGTGATTCACTAACCGGAATAAGAAACAAAACTGCATATGACAATGAAATCAAAAGCCTTGAACGAAACCTTAAGCTTGGACAAACTGAATTTGGAATCGGAGTCGTTGATCTTAATTATCTAAAAAACATCAATGATACTTATGGTCACGAAAAGGGTAATGAAGCTATTAAGAACATTTGTCATATAGTTTGCAATATATTTTCCCGCTCTCCTGTCTTCAGGATAGGCGGTGACGAATTTGCCATAATCCTGAAGGACCAGGACCTTAATAATATTGAAGCCCTCATTGAAAGATTCAACAATAAGCTTTCAGCATTGGCAGAAAACAATAAGCTTTCTCCTTGGGAGGCTGTGTCAGCTGCGATCGGCTATGCCACGTATGATTGTGAAAAAGATGCAAGCGCAGTAAACGTTTTTAAACGGGCAGATAACAAGATGTATGAAAACAAGAAACGAATGCATGCCGAAAGAACTAAGTGATTACACCAATCCTTGCAAAAGCCTTCTTGCAATCTGTCGGGAAAACAGTATCATACCTTTCCTGCCTGAATTCAGGGATCAAACATTGACCAGGGTCAGTCTGTCTTTTCATGATCCTTAAGCTGCAGAGTATCTCTTCTGATCAAAGCTTCAGCAAGTCAAGTAAAGGTATTCAATGTCTTCTGATAGCTCACTATAAGCTTTTTATACATCTCATAAGGAATTATACTGCCAATTCTACATTTTCAGTTACATGTTAAAAACAATTTCAGTATATTATTTCCGAAAAACAGTAATGTTTATAGCGCCAATACCTTTTTCGGACCCATTGGAAGGATTTATTCTCATATTTTATTGCGACATCTGACAACGAAACTGTGCCTGTGATGCACTGTTCTGATTCTACCTTGATGACTAATGATCAATGAACCAATTTTATATGACATTACAGCTCAGTTTTTCTTTTTTCAAATGCGTATTGCGGGTTCAGAACTGTGTTATGTCCACCTGAGATTTCAAGTGATGTTCCGGTAATGTATGATGAAACGGGACTTGCCAGAAACAACGCTGCTTTGGCAACTTCCACAGGTTCTGCCATACGTCCGAGAAGGTTGTTTTCCATAAGTTTGTCGAGAGCTTCTTTACTGAAGGTTGACGCTACGAGAGGGGTCAATGTATACCCCGGCATGAGAGCATTAACCCGCACCTGATAGGCTCCATACTCTCCTGCCACGGTTTTGGAATACTGTACAACCGCCGCTTTCATGGCGGCATATATAGTCGAACGCCCGGTGGTTGCTGCACGTGCGGCGAGACTTGCGATATTGACGATACTGCCGCCATTCTTTTTCATATATTGAAATGCAGCCTGTGTTCCAAATACTGTTGACTTGAAATTGGCTGCTATAAGATGATCAAGTTCATCCTCTGTATAACCCTCGCCTTTTCTTGCTCTGTTGGTGCCAATGTTGTTGACCCAGGCTGCTATGGTGCCATCCACACTTTGCTTCGCCGCATACTTCGCAAGCTCATATACTGCTTTCTCATCGGTTCCGTCAGATACAATTCCATGTATTCTTTTTCTCAAAGTGTCCGGAGTTTCTCCCGGAATCTTTGTCTCACTCAAGTTCACGACTGCCTCATTGACTTCATCTTCTTTTCTTGCATTAAAGACGACAGTCGCACCTTCCTTCAAAAATTCCCCGGCGATAGCATAGCCTATACCCTTGCTTCCGCCTGTTACCACTACTGTCTTTCCCTGTAATTGATAATCCATAGATATGATTTCCTGCTTTCATCGTTCTAAAAGAGTGTATATTTTTGATAATATTTTATTATTTATGAGGCAGGCTGTATAAGATTAAATATCTATCATTGGTTATAAGCATTTCCTTTAAGTTGGTTCCTTTTTATCCGTTTTACAATGATTTCAAGACTAGATACCTTCTTGTGCAACGCATCAGCTATGGCACACTCGTAAATCCCGCCCTTCGTGTTACCATCAAGAGTATTTGCTACATCCTATCATAAACTTCCCTGCCATCTTGTTCATCTCCATTTCAAAGCAATGCACTTTTTCCATTTTTTAAAACAATATTTTTACTATAAATCATCTACTCACCTTTTTTTGACTATTCATGAACTACATTATTTTTTCTAAGGACCATCTGTTGCGATCCGGTGAACCACGCCATATTCCTTATCTCCGATCCATTCACCGCCTTCCTTATATTTTTAGGTATAAGAAAAGGACCATGCTCTTCACATGATCCTTTAATCTTCTCGTCTACACTATTTACTGCTTATATCTCAGATTTCCGTTCTGCAATACCTCCAACTTACCACCATACATTTCCTCAATTACCTGTTCGCACGGAACCCTGCACATGCGCATCTGTTTTGATGTATCATGGACTCTGAAGGTGGTCTGATTATGCTTCTTGCATTCACTAAGGTATGCATGAAGGTATGGATCAGCGTCCTCTTTCAATAGAACTCCTTCGTTTTGAAGTCGCATAAACGCTGACAGTACGCTGATACATCTTGCCCCACCAAGACTTACTATTCCACTTCTGGCATTTTTATCGTCAGAACAAAAAACATAGACTTGCTCTCCAAGTTTTGTACTCATTGTTTGAAGAAGTACATAGCTCTTGAGTTCTCCAAGGTTATTCCCTTCACCAATTTCATCACAATCTGCTTTTAGTTCCTGAAGGAAAGCATCTTTCAATATCGACTGATAATCTAATACCCACAGCCGTGTAAAGTTCTTTTCAAAATAACCACTTTCATATGCTTCGCATCCATTTCTAAGCATGTTTGCATACATCGCCTCGGCAGAATCTGAATAAATGGCATGCAGTTCATCAATGATTTCCTCATCAGATATACAATGAACAGACCCATCAGAAATCTTCGTTTCTAACCACTCGGAAGAATCACCGATATCATGCCTGGCCAGTTCTGTCCTTATCTGTTCGTGGCAATAAAACCGATATTCAGGCAGTTCCATTACCCGATCGATCATTTTATTCTGATCATCCTTTCGGATCAGATGGGTCTTGGAAATGAAATCAGTATCTAGAAGAGCATATTTTTCCTTTGTCATACACTGTCTCCTTTCCACTCCGGTCGGCGCAAAACCAACGTCCACCGGACATTGGTTTTGCGCCCTTAACTTTCCTTACGAAAGTCCTTTCTGATTCTCTCCAAGTACTGTTTATCTGACTCCTCCCGGCTATCAGTAAGCAGATCATTTTCACTGTTGTGCTCCATGTTATCAAGCAAACTGCCAAAATATGAAAGCCCTCTGCTGTCCTGCTGCCATCCCAGGGCCTTTCCGGTAAGCATTATCCGTTCAGACACAAAAGCAGCATCAACCATGAGCAGCTCCTTCGTTTTAGCAGGCGTGATATTGTGATTTTCCGCAAGGCGTAATACAACGGCTTTATATGGAAGTGCAAACAAATCCATCAAAGTCAAAACATCATCTACAGAAATCTTTTCTCCCACTATGCCATATAGCTTAAGCTGCTCATCCAGCATATTATCAGGCATCAATAATAATCCTGCAAATGCATTTGCCTCAAGATCTTCCTTTGACACAGCCAGGTCATCGACGGTTTTAGAATCCAATAATGATCCGCATGCAATCGTATCAGGATCAATATCTTCTGCATAGCAGTGAATATGATACAACTCATGTGCTATTGCAAAAATCTGTTTGCATATGGCAAGTTCAGAATTAACGCAAAGAAACAGGGTGTCTTTTTTTACAAACGTAAACGCCCAAAGTTCATCATCCTTGAACGGATACCTGAGTATCTCTAAAGACAATTCCCGTTTTCTTGCATAATTCGATACCATTCCGAAGATAGAATCACGAATAATTGAGCTCCCACAATAGTTTGCCGCAAAAGCTTTAGCCAGAGAATCTATTTTCTCGAATTGCTTTGGTTGCTTACTGAATAAGCTTTCTTCAAAAACATTTCCCATTAATCATCCTCCCAGTCAACCATCATGGCATTGCCATTTTCACGGACTCTTTTGTGAAACAGGATCATATCTGAAAGCTCATCAGCGATTTGCAGTGCCTGCTTCGCTTGTTCAGACTGAACCTTTCCCATAAACGCATGAACAACATTAGTGTCGGAGTGTGCTTTAGATATTTTAGTAAGCTCCTCCATCCTTACACCCAGGTAGTCTGCAATAGCTTTAAGCTCAACGGCATTAATCATGCGTGTACCATTAAGCATCTTGTTTACCGTCTGCTTATTAGTCTTAAGCGCATCTGCAAGATCGATCTGTTTTCTGTTTTGGCTCCTTAGCAGTGCGAGTATATTATTTGCAATCATTACATTCATATCAACCATTGTTCTTGCCTCCTTCTTTAATAAGGATCCCTCATTCTCACTTGTATTATACAAACGGGAACCCACAACGGTCAATATTTACTTTACCTAATTATTTTTACTTCTATTTTAGTAACCAATTTAGTTACTATACCATATGGATTTTCACTTTCAATTTCGCGATTTTGCACGCGTGACCCCGCGCCGTTCCCTAGAAGCCATAATCAGGGCGATGACAGAGTATTCTCTGTTTCACCACAAGCAGGTAAAGATAATCGTCCATTCGTAGGTTTGATAGTCATGCTTAATGAGCGCCAATACTGTGTTCCTTTAAGTTCCCCAAAATCAAAACACGAATCTATGAAAAATGATCTCGATTTTCATCGTATTCTTGATTCAGAAGGAAAGCTTATTGGTGTTTTGGATTTCAACAATATGATTCCCGTCCGTCCCGATGTTGTAAAAAAGATTCATCCTCAGATACTCAAATATGAGGGCAAGATAAAAGTACATGGAAATCCATGTACTTTTTTAAATTATAACTTTGTCAATAATTCATCTATTAAACTGATCTGGATCTGCCGATAAGCCCAATAGGAAGTATTTAATGTATTTGAACATGATCTCAGGAGGTTTATCATGCCAAAACTCACAATCAATGATGCCCTCACTACTTATGGGAAACAGATCAGAAAATATACGATGAGAATGAGCGAAGTTCGTCATGAGAAGAAATCATTGGCAAAGGTAATGGAAGAAGAGCCGGAAAAAGCTGACATATTAAAGGAAGATTATGACAGGCTGGAGCTTAGCTACCAGGCACTTTCGAAAAAACATAAGGAATACTGTGATTATACGGCCATGGTCACGGAATTACAGGCATCCCTCCAAAATATACGGGCTGCCAAAAATGAAGCAGACGCTTACGCCAAAGAAAGTGAAGAAATGAGCAAATGCATGCAGGTAGCAATTCGGTATGGTAAGGGTGATCGTGTACCTGCAAAAGATCTAAAGAAACTGATTGAAAAGTTCCCTGAACTTTACACAATGGCAGAGCAAATGCGGATGATGTCGAAGAAAACCAATAAGAAGCATAAATCTCTTTGGGAAGACGAAGATGAAAAGCCGGAAGATCAGCCGGATATAGGCGAAACCGAAGCGCCTGACGGTGCACCGGAAATAGTAGAAGCTGATGCTGTAGCTTCGGATGCCGGAGGAACCGGATCAGAATAGAAAAAAAAGGCCTGTGAAGATCGCTATACTTCACAGGCCATTTTTTCTAAATTATTTAAGGTCACTACATATTATAGTTTCTATTACCGAATATTGCGGTACCGACTCTCACCATTGTGGCTCCCTCTTCTACCGCTACTTCATAGTCACCGGTCATGCCCATAGAAAGAACCGGGAGCCTGAAGTCATTGTCTTGACCTGCGATAAGCTGTTCTTCATAAAGCTCATGCGCAAGGGTATTAAGCTTTCTAAAGAACAGTCTATTGGTCTCCGGATCCTCTGTATAAGGTGCCGAGGTCATGAGTCCGAGAACCTTCACATGGGAAAATGCTAGTATCTCTTTACAGGCATCCTTCACTGACTCTGTATTGAAACCCCACTTACTCTCTTCTTCTGCAACGTTTACTTCGAGAAGTACACGCATCACCACATCCTTCTTTGCTGCTTCTTTCTCAATCTGTTCAGCAAGGGCTATGGAATCAACGGAATGGATAAGAGCTGTATTCCCGATAAGGTACTTAACCTTATTCTTCTGAAGGTGTCCTATCATATGCCATTTTACATTGGCCATATCTGCTATATTCGAAGTCTCTTCTATTTTCTCCATCATCTCCTGGACATAGTTTTCACCGAACTCTTTGGCACCGGCTTTCCTTGCTTCAAGGATATCTGAAAAGGGCTTTGTCTTACTTACTGCAACAAGAGTCACTTCTGAAGGATTCCGTCCTGCTCTTTCACATGCAGCTTTTATCCTATCTTCTACAAACCTAAGATTTGATTCTATAGATATACCATCACTCATTATTAATCTCTCCTTCACGACCATTTGTGATCTAGTGTAATATTCAACTGAATATCTATATATAACCAAATTGAAGATAAAAGATATGATCAGATTGATTGAGACTGTTTCTCAAAACCCAGAAAAAATAACTAAAGCAGGGTTGTTTTAAATAGCCAATAGCCTTATCATATAAATCATCAAAGGCAAGGGTGTCTGTCAGTATAGTCAGATGCCCTTTTATTTATGGAGAAGAATATGAGACCAATTATAGGATTGATACCGCTATATGATGACGATAAAGACAGTTACTGGATGTTATCGGGCTATATGAAAGTGATAGAAAAATGTGGTGGCTTACCTGTAATGCTTCCTTTAACTGATGATTATCGTAAGTAAGAACCATTTGATCCAGTTACCGAAGAGACCTACGGCGCTGCCATCAAAATTAAGCCTTTCCCCATTGATGACACTATGTTTTGCTTCCCATCCATACACCATTGTATATGCCCATGGAAGACAAATGCCGAACGTACATACCGTAATGATACTTCCAAGAAGTCTATATCCAATTAGCTGAAAGAGTCCTCCATCAAAATATGATCTTCCCATGATTCAATCCCTTCTTTTCTTCAAAAATTAACTCAATGAAGTGGAGGCAGCCCGTGGATGTCATAATTCTCATAATAGATATCAAAGGCAGTTTCCACGTCCCCGAACAGCTCTATGAGCGCTCCTGCCTGAAACATGGTAGAAAGCGATCCGGAAGGTGCCTTCCATGCGGCGTTAGAGATCACCTCAAGTTTTTCATTACCCGGAGCATTAGCCCTGAGGATTGATTCAGCCTTAAAAAGCAGTTCTCCTGTTGCGATATGGTAATCACTCGACACGATTGCAAGTTTATTTACCGACGGATAGAGCGATGTCAGAATGTCATAGGTGAAAATTGCATTCTGGGCGGTAGTGATGGAATTATCTTCCACAATGACACGCTTTTTCTCGATTCCTTGTTCAATCAGCCACTTCGCCATTTCACCCGCTTCTGAAGCGGATTTATTCTCGGAAGCTGTTCTGCCTCCCGTGCAGACAATATACGCATTCGGATATTTCTTGGCACTATTCAGGGCAACGGTAAGGCGTTCAACAAGTTCCTCTTTCATTGTTCCGTCAGGATTCAGCTGGAAACCGAGAACAACAATGCAGAGTTCGTCTGTATCAGGCAAACCATCAGGCAGAATATCGTAATGGAGCGGCTGACCAAGCTCCTCGGAACTCCATATATCAATGATTTCCTTCCATCTTGTTCCTGCTACTTCGTCTTCTTTGGCCAGTTTTTTTGACAGTTTATTTATTCTGTCATTTGCCTCCGCACCGTAGGTACCGTAATCCACTGCCATTTCTTCGACAATATTTTCTATAAGCTTTGGATCGTAAGATGTTTTATCGTTCCTGCTCCAACACCTTGAAAGAGAAAAAACAACACAGAGCATCAATATATATTTAATCATGTGTTCCATATTATTATTTGATGACTTTATCAAGAGCTTGCCTCTTACAAATTCTTTAGGTTAGAATCGCTGTAAGGTCAAACGAAAAAGCAGCTTGAATTATAACAATAACTGCCCTTTCGTTTGATCTTATTGCGATTCTAACCTAAAGAATTTATCAATTTGGCCTTTCGTCACTTTTAGTGGGTAATTCGTATGTGGGTTTATGTGGAGAGGGCGGTGTGATAGCCTGTCTGGCAGCCAGCCAAGCCCGCATTTTGGGCATTGGCGGCTGCAAGGCTGGCAAATCACTCCGCCAGAGGCTCTATGTCAACCCCATACGAATATAGAATCCACCCACTAAAAACGACGAATAACCAAAAACACTGTACTTCAAATATCTACTATGCATATTTTTCTCATTCTGCAAACAACATTTTCAGAACATCCTCCGGGCTTTTCTCACTTACCCTTTCCGGATCCGTAATTCCATCTGTAGTATTTTCAGTATTCCAGGTAAAACGACCGGCATTTTCGCCCTCAAAAGTGAAGTACACTTCAGGTTCAGCCAGTTTTACCGGATACCTTTCATACCACTTGGGATAGTACTCTGACATATAGTGATCTGCCAGAATATATGCCTTGCAGTCTTTTGTGGTACCGATCGCACTGATCTCCACGCCACCTCCGGGCTGCCCTATTCTGCTGTAAGCAGGTGTACTGTGGACTATGACCACACTACCGTCATCGCAGGTACCGAGGCTTATCCACACATGACCGTTAATACTCATGACATCCCCTGGCTTCATCTCATATCCGTTCTTTCCGTCCGGCGCTTTGACATTTTGTG
>JAGAXP010000100.1 GCA_017940955.1 Oribacterium sp. | reverse complement strand
CAGCTGAATTTCGGAATAGCAAGATACATGTTTGAACTTTTTTTTGACTGCATGGTATTGGGACTGCAGATAGCATTTCCGATACTTGCAATTGAGCTTTTGTCGGAGATATCCCTGGGAATTCTCATGAGGATCAATCCTCAGCTCAATATTTTCTCAGTAAACTTTCAGTTAAAGATCATCGCCGGTATGGTGATGCTTTTGGTACTATTTACTCCGATGTCGGAAATGATCATCCGGATACTGGAAGGTATGTTTACACATCTTGATGAGATAGTTAGGATTCTTGCCGGGTAACCGGTTAGGAGCATATATTTGTAACTTCAGGTTTCTTTATTATGGATCGAACCTGTGAGCAGGAAAAGCTTCAATGGGAGGATAACACATGGGTGACGACGGCGCTGATAAAACCGAGGAGCCTACCGCGCATAAGATAAGCGAGGCAAGAAAAGAAGGCAACGTCTGTCAGAGCAAAGACGTTGCGACGGTGGTCATGCTGCTTGGAGTTTTTGTGATGATCCGCATCATGATGCCGACTATCTACAGGTTCATAAGCAGTATGTTCAGGTTTGTCATAGAGTGTATAGGGTACACTAATTATGATCCTTTAGGACCTCCGCTCTTTTACAGATTTATATTGTATGCTTTGGTATGCAGTATGCCCATTCTTCTGGTTTCCGTGATACTGGCTATACTGGCTCACGGAGTACAGACAAGATTTAATTATTCAAAAAAAGCGACCAAAGTTAAATTCAGTAAATTAAACCCCATATCCGGGATGAAAAAGCTGTTTTCCCTTAGTAAGGTTGTAGAGACTATAAAGAGCATTCTGAAGATTACGATCCTGTTAATCCTGTTGTATGTGATCATAAAAGATAAGCTCCTTCCCATAGCAAGGATGCTGGATATGAATCCTTTTAATTCAACGCTTATACTTTTAAGTTTTATCTGGGACCTCATACTCCGAGTGGTGATTGCTTTTTCTGTCATAGCATTTCTGGATTATCTGTACCAAAGATATAAGTATCATAAAGATCTCATGATGACTAAACAGGAGGTCAAGGATGAGATGAAGATGATCGAGGGTAATCCCGAGATGAAAAATAAGATGAAACAGAAGCACAGGGAAATGTCTAATCGCCGTATGATGCAGGAGGTTCCCACAGCGGATGTTATCGTCCGTAACCCGACGCACGTGGCAGTGGCCCTCAAGTACGATCCCGAAAAGCGTGGCGCACCCTATGTAGTTGCAAAGGGACTTGACCTTATTGCCCTTCGCATCGTGGATGTGGGGGAGCATAATGATGTTCCCTGGATAGAGAACAAACCTTTGGCAAGAGCACTTTATGCAACCTGCGAGATAGGGCAGGAGATTCCCATTGACTACTATAGTGCTGTGGCAGAGCTTCTGGTTTACATCTATAAACAGAAGAACAACGGTGAAGTATCTGCCTGATCATGCTGAGATACCGGGGTTTTTACCGTTTTTAGAGGGGTACACATTTTGTTTTGTGCAAGATGCAAAAGTAATTCTTGGGTAAAAATATTAATTTCGAGCATTTTCTGACTCAAATTAAACATTTTATCAAAAAAATTAAGAGATTTTATAACTTTTTCGAGACAAGTTATTAAAAAACTATTATAATGAAACTATATCTTAGTTTTGTTCGTAAGGTATAGAGAATAGAATAACGAGAAGAAAAGAAACAGATCACAGACTATGAAATGGACTAAATTTATAGCGGATAATTCCATAGTTGTTATGGCTCTGGTGATCATCCTGTTGCTGATCATCCCTCTTCCCCCATTTTTGGCGGATCTGGCTATAGTTCTCAACATGGCTATATCCATGATGATCCTCGTAATAACGATGACGATCCACAGTCCGTTGGAATTTTCGATTTATCCTTCATTGCTTCTGTTGACTACACTGTTCCGTCTTGGCATCAATGTTTCAACAACCAGAAACATCCTGTCTAACGGCGGTTCCTCCGGACAGGTCATCGCAGCTTTTGGTGACTTCGTTCTGCAGGGAAATGTTGTTGTCGGTCTTGTAATCTATATCGTCATTGTTCTCATGAACTTCACGGTTATCACAAAGGGTGCTGAGCGTGTAGCAGAGGTTTCTGCAAGATTCAACCTCGATGCTATGCCCGGTAAACAGATGGCCATTGACTCAGACCTTAACGCAGGTCTCATCGATGAGCAGGAAGCTGCACGTCGTAGAATGAATGTTCAAAGAGAATCCGATTTTTACGGCTCCATGGACGGTGCTACGAAAATTGTTAAAGGTGACGGAGTCATGTCGCTGATAACCACTGCGATAAACTTAGTGGGAGGCAGTATCATTGGTATCGTTCAGTCCGGACAGGACATAGGTACCGTATTAAACACATACACAATTGCAACCGTTGGTGATGGTCTTGTGGGACAAATCCCATCACTTCTTATTTCTACCGCAACCGGCATGATCGTAACCCGTGCCGTGGCAGAGGGATCACTTAACGAGGACATATCAAAGGAGTTTTTGGCACAGCCAAGATCATTTATGATCGCTGGCGGTGTTATTTGTGTTCTCTGCATTATTCCGGGTATGCCTCTGATTCAGATCCTTATGGTAGGTATCGGATTCATCGCAGCGGGATATGTAATGCAGCAGAGGATACTTGAGGCACCTGAAGCAGTCAGGGCAGAGGCCTACAGGTCAGCTAGTCAGGGAGCGAGACAGAGAATCGGAAATGTCGGAATCGAGGAGCCTGAAGCTGCGGAGGAAGAGCAGACACAGAAACCACCTCAGCAAACACAGGAAGAATTTTTTAAAGATGTTAACAACGTATATCACTTGCTTCAGGTCGAGCCTATCGAACTGAATTTTGGTTACAGCCTCATACCTCTTGCGGATGAGTCTGTGGGAGGAAGACTTATAAGCCGTATTGTAGTATTCAGAAGACAATACGCCCAGGAGATGGGATTTGTCATTCCGTCAGTAAGACTCAGAGACAGTGCCAAACTTGGAACAAATGAGTATACGGTCAAGATAAAAGGTGAGTCAGTTGCAGTGGGAGAAGTTCTTACGGATTTCTACCTGGCACTGGAGCCTGATCATCTTGAAAGGGAGATCGATGGTATCGATACCATCGAACCGGCCTACGGTATCCCGAGTAAATGGATAAAGCCTGAACAGAGAGAAAGAGCGGAAATGTACGGATATACCGTTATTGACCCGTTATCGGTTCTTGTTTCCCACATGAGTGAGGTTATCAGGCAGCACAGTTATGAACTTATCACAAGGCAGGAGGTTTTCCGTCTTGTGGAAAATCTGAGGAAATCAGCGCCGGAGCTTGTTAATGAAGCATTCCCGACACTGGTATCCTACAATCTCTTACAAAAGGTTCTTACGATGCTTCTTAAGGAAGGAGTATCCATAAAGGATCTTGAGACCATAGTAGAGACTATGGTGGACGTGATCACAGAGACAGGACTACCGGTAAAGGATATCGACGCACTGGTGGAACAGGTTAGAATCTCATTAAAACGTACTATCACAAGAATGTATTGTGAAGACGGAAGCATGAAGGTAGTGACTCTTGATGCGGATCTGGAAAGATCCATGGTGGGTTCACTGTCTAAAGGTGAAAACGGATATTATCTTGCATTAAGCCCTGATGTTTTACAGAGTCTTGTAAGACAGGTATCCGAAGAGGTCAAGAAATTCAAAGAACTCTCACAGACTCCGATCATACTGACTTCAGAGGTTATGAGGGCTCATTTCTATCACCTTATAGAACAGTTCTATCCTCAGGTAAGAGTTCTTTCCTTCAACGAAGTTGCAAACAATGTCCAGATCCAGGCGATAGGGAGCCTGAAGCTGGAGGAAAAGTAAGGAAACAGAAATAGATATACGAAAGTTAGAGGGGATGAGATATGATCGACACTATTTACAGGGGAGCAGTTGATGATCTCGAAGCGATGACCAATGAAGATCTTTTTGAGCTGTATCAGAAACGGCATGATAACCGTATAAAACAGGAGCTCACCATGCGCTACGTTTATATAGTAAAGAGCGTAGCGTATCAGATGAGGGATGTTTACAGTGACTCCATGCAGCCTGAGGATATCATTAACGAAGGCGTAATCGAAATCATGAAAGCTATCGACAGATATGATATCGAAAAGGACAATAAGTTCGAAACCTTCATATCCAGACGTATCAGGGGTATGGTTATCGACCTGATACGTAAGAATGACTGGATGCCGAGAAACTATCACAGAGACCGGAAGAATATCGAGGATGCCAGAGATGAGCTTCAGCGGAAGCTGGGACATGCCCCAAGCGACGAAGAGATATCCAAGTATTACAAGATGGATGTCAAGAAGATCAAAAAGGTGGACAGAATGCGCACTATGGTGAATGTTCTGTCTCTGGACATGACCTATGATGACAATGATGAGACCCTGTTCCAGGTGGCTTCAGAGGACATAAACACACAACCGGAGGGTAGTTTCTTGCAGAACGAAACAGTAGCAACATTGGCAAAAGCCATTGATTCATTAAAAGATAGTGAGAAAAAGGTTATTTCTCTTTACTATGTTGACGAATTAAATATGAATCAGATTGCTGAGGTTATGAATATCAGCCAGCCGAGAGTTTCCCAGCTTCATTCCATAGCTATAGAGAAGCTTAAAGGCTATATGTCAAAGATGTCATAACAGAGTACTTCAGTATTTTTTTGGATCCACTATTTAAAAAATTTAGTGGGTCATTTAAAGGGTGGGACCCTTAAAGGAGCGAGAATGTATCAGGGATTTTACAATCTGACATCCGGAATGCTTACACAACAGAGAAGACTAAATGTTGTCAGTAACAATATGGTCAATATAGAGACGGCAGGTTATAAAAAGGATACTATGACTTCCACTACATTTCAGGAAGAAATGCTTGTCCGGACCGGAAGATATAATAAAGATAATCCTACCGATCTTGCCACAACTTCGAAGATTGTCACTGCACAGCAGACCTATACGAATTTTGAACAGGGCGCCTTCAATCCGACAGACGGTATTTATGATTTTGCCGTAGGCGGAAACGGATGGTTTTCCATACAAACAGATCAGGGAGTACGTTATACAAGAGACGGAGCGTTTTCCGTAGATCAGGAAGGTTATCTGGAGCTCAGCGGTCTCGGACGTGTGCTTGGTTCCAATGATCAGCCTATTCGGATTCCCACAGAGAATTTTACGGTTTCCGAAGACGGAACTATCTGGGTTGACAACACTCAGGCAGCATTAACCACAGGAAAACCCGAAGTTCCCTCCAATGAAGCTCCTGAAGCTCAGGAACCGGAACAGAGTGAATCCTACGGACAGATCAAGCTGGTGGATTTTCAGGACTACGGACAGCTTCATAAGGAGGATAACGGTCTGTATTCCACCAATCAGGCAGCCAATGTTGTTAACGGACAGGATGGTACCGCTCTCCAGTGGGGCATGCTTGAAAGGGCCAATGTTGATATGGTGGATGAGATGACTATCATGATTTCATCCCAGAGAGCGCTTCAGAGTGCGGCACAGATGCTCAAGATGTACGATTCGGTTATGGCAAAATCTTCCTCGGATGTTGGAAGACTCTAAAGAATTACTGATCGATAAGGAGACATTAAGATCCGCATTCGCATGTCATAAATAAACATTTGGAAACGTGCATTAACAGAGCCGGTTAGCTGTGCCTCTGTGTGTCAGATATTAAGGCTCCAAAAACAGCGTTAATAGATGAGGAGTATAGAATATGAATATGTCATTTTGGACCGGCGCGGTTGGGGCGGATCATTTCAAAAACAGTCTTGACGTGGTTTCCAATAACCTTGCCAATATCAATACAGTAGGCTATAAACCTAAAAACTCTCATTTCAGAGAGCTTATTAATTATAACATTAATGATTCGAGAGAAGCAGTCACAGAGCTTCAGGCAGGAGCAGGGGCCATCATTAATGAGACTCCGACTAACTTTAAATTCAGCAGTATGAATGTGACAAATTCGGAAACGGATTTCTGCCTTATGGATGACAATACATTTTTCATGATTCAGGATCCGAACGACAATTCCATAACCTATACAAGAAACGGACATTTTCACAGGGGCCTGATGCCGGATGGCGAGTTTTATCTCATGACAGAATCCGGGAAGTATGTTCTTGACCAGAACGGAGAAAGGCTGAAGGCGGATGTCATCGATTTCAAAACACTTTACGGAAAAAGTGGAGAAGAGAATGGTGAAACCACCGCTGAAACCACAGAAACCGAAGAAACACAAGAAAATGAAGAAAAACCGAGAATTGGCGTTTATACTTTTACGCATCCCAGCCGATTAATAAGTCAAGGGGACAATGAACTTGCAGTCCGGGAAGGTGACAATCAGAATACTCCGGCTCTTGTGAGCTATCCACATCTGGAGAGCGGAGTTTTGGAAAGCTCCGGTACGGATATGGCATTGGAAATGACAAAGATCATAGAGAGTCAGAGAGCATTTACCTATGCCTTAAAGATGGTGACAACTTCGGATGAGATAGAAGGTACCATCAATCAGCTAAGAGGATGATTAATTTAGTGGGGAATGGGTGATGAGGATACATGATTATGGGGAAATGAACCTTCACGACCTGGATGTCATGAGGGAGATCGGAAGTATAGGTACCGGACATGCGGCAACGTCGCTGTCCCAGATGCTCCAAAAGGAGGTCCGCATTACTTTCCCGCAGATCAAGATACTTGGATATGATGAAGCTGTCGAATCCATCGGCGGAAACGTGGAAGAGATTGTTGGTGCGACTCTTGTTAAGATGGATGATGACATCAACGGTATAATGTTATTCCTGTTTAATCTTGAACTTGCCAATACCGTTTTTGAAAAAATGATGGGCGTGACATATCCGAGCTTTGAGCAGTTTGATGAGATGGCATATTCTGCCATGACTGAAATCGGAAACATCATCATATGCTCCTATGTCAATGCTTTTACGGAATTTGTAGATCTGAATATCAGTCTTTCGGTTCCAAGCTCCTGCGTCAGCATGCTTGGAGCGATACTCGAGGTACCCATAGCAGAATATGGGTATGAGACTGATAAGCTTATGTATTGTACCGCTGATTTTGTGATAGAAGGTAAAACCTACAGAGACTGGCTTTTGATGCTGCCGGATATCGCATCCCTGAATAACATACTGAAAAAGCTTGGGGTTGATTAATATATGGACAGACAACTAAAGGTCGGGATCGGAGACATGAAGCTGACACGTGGACAGGGAGAGATAATCACTTATGCCCTTGGTTCATGTATCGGAATCGTATTTTATGATCCTTTTCTGAAGTTAGGGGCCCTGCTTCATATCATGCTTCCTGTGAGGCAGAACAAGGATGATCCCAATTTAATGAAATATGCAGATACAGGTCTTGCTGAGACTATCCGTAAAATGACAGCTTTTGGGATGTTAAAGTCCAGGGCGGTCGTTAAGATCGCCGGGGGAGCAAAGATGTTCGAAATCAGCGGCAATGCCAGTTTCGGTAATATCGGTGAAAGAAACGCGGTTACTGTCCGTGAGATACTGAAAAGGGAAGGTTTTCGTATCGCTGCAGAGGACTGTGGAGCGAATTATGCAAGAACAATGAGCCTGGATGTGGCTACGGGGGATGTGGTGATAAGGTCCTCGGGTCGTCCGGAGAAACATTTATAAATTTATCCGTTAGGAGGAAACCTGAATTGAAGAAGAACAAAAAAGACGGAATCTTGCTTGAGTCCGGTACGAACGAAATTGAGATCATGAAGTTCAAGGTCATGAATGAGTACTATGGCATCAATGTTGCCAAGGTTGTAGAGATCATGATGACGGAAAAGGTTAAGCCTATGCCTCATTCACATCCGTCAGTTGAAGGCTTCTTTAAACCAAGAGATGTTCTCATCACAGTTATCAACCTGGGACAGTATCTCACAGGCGAACGTAAGGAATATGGCGAAAGAGACCTGTTTATCATTACAGGCTTCAATAAAATGATGGTGGCTTTCCGTGTTGACAGCATTGAAGGCATCAGCCGTATATCCTGGAAGAGCATACAGAAGCCGGATAAGACCTTGGGTTCCGGTGACCAATCCGTAGCCACAGGTATCGCGCAGTGTGACGATCAGCTTGTAACAGTTCTGGATTTTGAAAAGATCGTAGCTGAGATTGCCCCTGAAACAACTATTCAGGTTTCAGAAATTGATGAGATGGGAGACCGTCCTATCAACCAGGCACCGGTTGTTATCGCAGAAGACTCTGTTCTTCTTCAGAAGATGATCCTTGATTCTCTCCAGAGAGCAGGCTTTACGGATATCCATATGTTTAATAACGGCCAGGAATGCTGGGATTATCTTGATGGTATCAAGGATGATCCCGATGTTTATGAACAGGTCAGCATAGTTATCACAGACCTTGAGATGCCTATGATGGATGGTCACAGACTTACTAAGCTTATTAAGTCAGATCCACATCTCCGCCATCTTCCGATTGTTATCTTCTCGTCCCTCATCGATGAGCAAATGCGTGCAAAGGGTAAAGAGCTCGGCGCCGATGAGCAGCTTTCAAAGCCTGAGATCGGACATCTGGTTCATATCATGGATACTCTTATCAGTAGATATGAAGAACAGAGAAAGAATGATTTTAAGGGCGTATAATCGTCTATATTTGTTGGGGCAGGTCTGGTCAGGAACCTGCCCTTTTTTCGCGATAAGGCTGTCACGCAGACGTTGTACCACCGGGGACGGTTCTTGCCGGGAGGGACGGTTCTCTCCGGAGAGAACTCCACGCCCTGGCTCAGCTGAACGTGCAGATCGATGCCGATGCCGATCT
>JAGAXP010000099.1 GCA_017940955.1 Oribacterium sp. | reverse complement strand
ATATTGGTGCCCGGACTTAAATTAACCTTTAATGATTGATAATTTCTGAAATTCTTCAGTTCTAATGACTCTATTATCATTTAATACTTACACTGCGTCTGAATTAAAATTTACCGGAAGAATCATATAATTATAGGTCTTATCGTCGTCTCTTATAAAGCAAGGAGAACGTGGAATGGACATATAGATAGATACTTCCTCATCTTCTATATTTCTGAGGGCATCAACCAGGAACTTTGGATTGAATCCTATCATAAGATCGTTTCCGATCTTCTTTATAGCAACTTCTGCATCCATGGTTCCAAGATCTGTGTTGATTTTAAGTCCCATTACATTCTCTTCAATCTTGAGAACAAGTGGCTGCTTGTCATTATCTCTTACAAAAATGGTGGATCTGTCAAGACAGTCAAGAAGATTCTTGCGATTTACAACTATTTTTGTCTCATAATCTTCTGATAACATCTGTGCTACATGGAAATATTCGCCATCGATAAGTCGTGTAACAACAAGAGTTTCATTAAACTCAAACATGATATGATTTCTTGAAAAATATACAACAACTTCATCATATATTCCGCCGCTCAATACCTTTACAAGTTCGTTTAATGCCTTGCCCGGTACAATAGCCTTTGCGGAATCATATGACTGATTGAGCTTTACCTGTCTTATGGAAATTCTGTGACCGTCCAGGGAAGTTACAGTAAGAGTATCTTCCTTGATCTCGAACAATTCTCCGGTCATCTTTTTATTGTTATCGTTTACAGCAATTGAGAAAATAGTCTGTGAGATGATCTGCTTCAAAGTATACTGTGAAAGTGAAACAGACTGAGTCTTATCTATCTTCGGAAGAGCTGTAAACTCATTACCGTCACGGCCGGCAATCTTAAATACCGAATTTTCACAGGTAATAATAGTGTTATTTCTGGCATCTGTTTCTATTGTTACCTGCATATCATCAGATTCAGGTAATCTTCTTATAATTTCTGAAAAGATCTTTGTCTCAAGAGCTACTTTTCCCGGTTCTATTATTGTGCCGTCACAAACTGTCTCGATACCGAATTCAGTGTCATTTCCTATAAGCTGGATCTTTCCGTTGGAAGCATCCATTAAGATACATTCCAATATTGACATAGTTGTCTTGGATGGTACTGCTTTAGAAACAATATTTATTGCATTAGTCAGATCATTTTTTTTGAACTGTAATTTCATAAGTAGGCCTCTCTTATATTAATTTATTATTATAATTCTTAGTATTACTAATAGGGGATGTGGAAATGTGAAAAAGTCATTTCTGCGGCGCTGTCACTTGGTTTTTCCACTTTTATAACTCTGTTGAAATCTGTTTTATAATTTGTTAATAAAAATTTTTCTATGGAGAGATCTTTTTGCGTAAAGTCTCAATTGTGGATTTCAATTGTTCATTTGTGCGTAATTCTGTGGATATCTTGTCGATACCGTGCATTATAGTGGTATGATCCCTGCCTCCAAGGTATTCTCCTATATTCTTTAGAGGAGCATCGGTCATATTTCTGCAGAGATACATGGCTATCTGCCTTGGAAATACGATTTCTTTGTTTTTTTTCTGTGAGGCTATCTCTAAATTAGTGATTCCAAAATGCTCAGCTACTGTAGATATGATCAATTCAGGTGTTATTTCTTTAGGACCTTCAGGTGTTATGTGATCCTTCAGCAGTCCTTCAGCCAGTGAAAGCTCTATAGATTGACCTTTTAGTCGTGAATAAGCAACTATTTTTGTCAATGCTCCTTCAAGTTCCCTGATATTGGATTTAATATTGGTAGCTATATATTTGATGATCTCATTGTCAATGTTTACATGCATGAGTTCTTCTTTTTTACGAAGAATAGCCATACGTGTTTCGAAGTCCGGCATCTGTATGTCTACTATAAGTCCGACTTCGAATCTGGATCTAAGTCGATCTTCCAGGTTATCTATGTCCTTCGGAGGCTTATCTGAAGCGATTACTATCTGCTTTTTGGTTTCATACAGGGTATTGAATGTATGGAAAAACTCCTCCTGTGTTCCAGGTTTACCGACTATAAACTGAATATCATCTATTAATAGAACATCCAGTTCCCGATATTTGTTTCTGAAGTCGTCCGGAGTTATGTTGTTCTTGTTTCTTATTGAATCTACGAAATCATTCATGAAGGTTTCAGATGTAACATAACGGATCTTAGCTTTCGGATTGTTCTTCAGAATAAAGTGGGCAATTGAATGCATAAGATGGGTTTTTCCAAGTCCGGCACCTCCGTAGATATATAACGGGTTATACATTTCACCCGGAGATTCTGCTACTGCAAGAGAAGCAGCATGTGCGAGATTATTGCTGGAACCTACAACGAATGTATCGAAGGTATATTCTGCATTAAGATTGGCCTCTTTCAGAGTTTCTTCTAATATAATATTGGAGTCTCTTTTATCATTTCTGGCGCCCTGAAGCTTCTTAACGTATTCCCGGGCATCACTTTCTATAAAGAAGCGAACATCTACGGAAATATTGGTCTTTTCCTCGATAGCTACCTTCAGGAAAAGAGAATATTTTTTTTCCAGTACTTTAATAAATCCTTCTTCAGGTACAATTATCAGCAATTCACCGTTTATGAAGTCAAATATTTTCAATGGTCTTAACCATGTATCAAACGATATCTGCAATATATCATGATCTTCTTTGATGATCTGCAAAATTTCATCCCAGTTGTTGCGTATGGTTTCAAAATGACTCATGTGAGGTCTCCTTAAAGATAAAATCACAAAATAAAGTATAACAGAGTGTGGATAAAAATTCAATCTTGGGTGTGGATAAGTGTAATACACATGATGTTTTCCACAGTATTTATCCATAAAAACACGTTAAATAGAGATTTGTTATAAACAATGTATCCACTTATCCACATACTTGTGCACATAATGTGGATTAATGTCTATACTGTGGAAATGTGCATAAAAATGTTGATAAATTTACAAAAAAATTCATTGACGAAAAATAAGTCCTTCTTTATAATATACAAACGATGTTTACCCTAGATCTGGAGATGCTTCAGGACTAAGGGCTATTAAGGAGTCCAACATTGAAAACTAAAAATCAATGGAGTCCTGAAAGATTATCAGAAAAGGAGGTGTCAGTATGCATAAGGGAAAGATGACATTACAGCCTAAGACAAGACAGAGAGCCAAGGTTCATGGATTTAGAGCAAGAATGGCTACAGCAGGCGGAAGAAAGGTACTGGCTGCCAGAAGAGCAAAAGGTAGAGCAGCATTAACAGTATAATAATTTTTGAATTATGATTGAGACCGCTTATAATTAGCGGTCTTTTTTCATGTTATAAGTTATTCAGGTGGGGGTTTGAAAAATGAAGCGTTTTCCTTCTATAAAAAAGAATAAGGATTTTCAGATTGCCTACAAAAACGGTAGGTCTCATGCTACCGGTGCACTTGTAATGTATGTTATTGAGAATAATCTTAGTTACAACAGGATAGGTATTTCATGTTCCAAGAAGATAGGTAATTCCGTAGTAAGACATACATTTGCACGTAAAATGAGAGAAATCTTCAGATTGAATGATCATAAGATTAAAAAGGGTTTAGACATCATCGTAGTTATTCGTTTTAAAGCAAATTATTGTGATTATTCACAGCTTGATTTGCAGTTTAACAATCTTTTAGACAGGCATCATATCTTGTTATAAACGATATTAATCGTATTTTTTGAATTGAAGTGAGTCAATATTTATTTTGTTTCTTATTATATATCTAAATAATTAGATATGATTAATAAATAGTGAAAGGTCATATATGATATCAAAGTTGATGATTTTTTTAATCAGATGTTATCAAAAAGGTATTTCACCTTATATTGGTGCTCACTGTAAATATACTCCTACATGCTCTCAATACGCCATTGAGGCAATTAAAAAGTATGGTTGTATTAAAGGTACATTGTTGGCCGGTTGGCGCATCCTAAGGTGCAATCCATGGTCAAAAGGCGGTTATGATCCTGTTCCTTAGCCGGAGGTAATCCTTGGACACTTTTAATTTAATATTGTTAACAAAAAATACATCGACCCTTCCGATTCTTGGTCCTGTATGGAATTTGATAGTAAGCGTTCTTGGTGCAATTATGAATACAATTTATAATTCACTTGAGTATGTAGGAATCGGTAATATAGGTCTTGCCATTATTATTTTCACAATAGTAATGAGAATTATTCTTTTCCCTACAAGTTTTCGTCAGCAGAAGTCATCACGTATGATGCAGCTTATGCAGCCGGAGATGAAGGCTATTCAGGAAAAATACAAGAATAAGACCGATAATGCTTCTATCATGGCACAACAGGAAGAAATGAAGGCTCTTTATGAGAAATACGGTACATCCATGACAGGTGGATGTCTGCCTCTTTTACTTCAGATGCCTATAATTTTTGCTCTTTATCGTATCATAATGAATATTCCTGCTTATGTTCCTTCCGTATATAATATTTATGTAAATGTTTTAAACGCTATCGGTGGTTCATCTGCAGCTCAGAAGCTTGTTGAGTTTGGTACAAGTAATAAGCTTGAATCTATTTTAAAGCAGCTTAATAATCTTGGTGTTGGTGAGGATACAACTTATTCAGCAGAACAGGTTTCGAATCTTATAATTGATTTCCTTTATAAATTAAACCCTTCTCAGTGGGATAGTCTTGCAGCTACATTCCCTGATGCAGCAGATAAAATCAATTTAGCCGCAACTCAGGCTGAAAATATTAATAATTTCCTGGGAATCAATCTTTCAACTGCACCAAGTTCTATGGGTTTTGTTCCAAATGTATACTGGATAATTCCTATTTTGGCAGGTTTATTCCAGTATTTAAGTACAAAGCTTATGTCCAGTACAAATCAGGCAATGGCAGAAAGTAACGATCAGTCAGCTCAGATGATGAAGAGCATGAATCTCATGATGCCTCTTATGTCTGTATGGTTCTGTTTTACCTTTGCATCAGGTATTGGTTTATACTGGTGTGCATCTTCAGCAGTAATGATCCTTCAGCAGATTTTCCTAAACAATTATTTCCAGAAAATCTCTGATAAGGAAATGATTGAAATGTCTCTTGCAAAGGCTAATGCAAAACGTGCAAAGAAGGGTTTACCTCCTATTGATGAGAGATTGGTTGAAAATCGTATTAAGGCAGCTAAGGAAAAGGCAGAAGTTACAGAGAATAATCGTATGGAAGTTATCGCTAAACAGAGCGTTAAGACAAAGGAATCCACAGAATATTATAATAACAATGCTGCGCCTGGTTCATTGGCTTCTAAAGCGAATATGGTTCGTCTTTACAATGAAAAAAATGAAAAGAAGAACAAATAAAGAGGTAGAGTATGGATAATATTAGAGTTTCAGCAAAAACAAAAGATGAAGCTATTACGAAAGCATTGATTCAGCTTGGTATTACCTCTGACAGACTTAATTATCGTGTAATTGCAGAAGGTAAAACCGGATTGTTTGGAATCGGTGCCAAGCCATGGATAATCGAAGCTTCTATAAAGGAATCATCTTCTGAAAATGACATTAAAAAACTTGAAGATGATATCGATAAGATAAAAGCAAACACTGCTTCTGTAGCTGTTAAAAGTTCAAAGAAGAATGATCATGATTCTTCCAGTTCTATATCTGAGAAGAAGGAAGAAAATTCTGGATCTTCTGATAACTCATCTGTATCAAAAGCTTCTGTTTCTGATAAAAAGGAAAAGCGTACCAGAACTGATAAGGATAAGAAGGCACGTAAACAGGATAAGCAGTTTAACAAGGATTATAATTCAGCTTCAAATGATGAAACAAAAGAGATCATTAAGAACCAGCATGAAGTTAAGCCTATTTCCGATGAAGAAGCTGAAAATGCGATTCACGATGCCGAACATTTCATTACAAGTGTGTTAAATGGAATGAATATGGAAGTCGTTACCAAGTCTGAATTCGATCATGAAACAAATGAACTTCTTATCAATCTTGTTGGTTCAGATATGGGTGTTCTTATAGGTAAGAGAGGACAGACTCTTGATTCTCTCCAGTATTTAACTTCACTTGTGGTTAATAAGAATCATAAGGAAGATTACATTCGAATCAAAATTGATACTGAGGATTATCGTTCAAGAAGAGAGGCTACATTAAGAAATCTTGCAAGAAATATTGCTTATAAGGTAAGAAGAACCAGAAAAGCTGTTGCTCTTGAGCCTATGAATCCTTATGAGAGACGTATCATCCACAGTGCTCTTCAAAACGACAGATTTGTTACTACAAAGTCAGAGGGTGAAGAACCGTTCAGACATGTAATAATTTTTATGAAGAAGCGAGACAGAAGAAATTTTTCTAAAGACTCAAACAAAAGAGAATATCAGATCAACTCACATGTGAATAGTGATAGTGAGATCACTGAGTAATAGATTTCCACATTTTAATACGGAAATTTATAAATTTGTGGATAACCCTTGATGTTTAAGCATCAAGGGTTATTTTTTTATAATATAATTAATGTAGGATATGAAATACTTGCAAATAATATGCGCTACTATTAGAATTAGTTGAGTTTTTAGTTATGTGGATAAACTCTTTCCAAAAGTAAAGTAATGTAACTTATAACATTACTTGATTTGATTAAAATACCGATGTAATTGACTAAATGGAGAAAAAAGATGATAAATGACACAATTTGTGCACTTGCCACAGCTGCAGTAGAATCCGGTATAGGTATAATTCGTATAAGTGGATCAGAAGCTGTAAGTATAGCATCAAAGTTCATTAAATCTAAAAGCGGAAAAAATATTGATATATCTGAATCTCATAGAATTAAATATGGTTTTGTATATTCAGACGACGATATTTTAGACGAAGTACTTGTAATGACCATGCTTGCTCCTAAGTCATTTACAGGAGAAAATACCGTAGAGATAGATTGTCATGGCGGCGTCTTAATGATGCAAAAGATTTTGGAAGTTGCATTACATAACGGTGCGAGATTAGCTGAACCCGGAGAATTTACTAAAAGAGCATTTTTAAATGGTAGAATAGATCTTTCTGAAGCGGAAGCTGTAGGTGATATCATAAATTCAGAGAATGATTTTGCTTTGAAGGCCTCTGTTAAACAGTTGAGAGGTTCAGTATCTGAAAAGATTAAGAAATTCAGAGCACAAATTTTGGAGGATGATGCCTATATAGAAGCTGCTCTTGATGACCCTGAGCATATCTCTCTTGACGGTTTTAAATCTGTTTTGAAAAAACATGTCACAGGTATTTTAGATGAGATTGAATACCTTATTGCCTCTTCAGATGATGGAAAGAGGTTAAAGGAAGGTATAAGAACAGTTATCTTAGGAAAACCAAATGCAGGAAAATCTTCCTTATTAAATATACTAGTAGGAAGTGAGAGAGCAATAGTTACTGATATAGCCGGTACTACCAGAGATACTCTTGAAGAACATATCAATTTAAAAGGTATCAGTTTAACTATAGTAGATACTGCCGGTATTAGAGATACGGATGATACTGTCGAAAAAATCGGTGTAGAAAGAGCTTTAGATGCTGCGGATAATGCAGATCTAATAATATATGTAGTGGATTCTTCAATACCTCTTGATGATTCCGATCATAAGATCATTTCCAGGATAAAAGATAGAAATACAATTGTATTACTTAATAAGAGTGACCTTGATCAGGTGATTGTTCAGTCTGATCTAGAAACGATTACAAATAAAACAGTAATTCCCATTAGTGCAAAAAACAATTTTGGAATAGATAAGCTTGAATCAGAGATATCATCCATGTTTTTCAGCAGTAAAATAAATTTCAATGATCAGGTGGTTATTACCAATCTGAGACATAAAAATTGTCTGCTAAATGCTGACAAGGCTCTTCATGAGGTATTAAATTCCATTAATGCTGATATGCCTGAGGATTTTTATACTATTGATCTGATGCGTGCTTATGAAGAATTAGGTTATATACTGGGTGAGGAAGTTTCAGAAGATCTGATAAATGAGATTTTTTCGAAGTTCTGTATGGGAAAATAATCTAATATTGACTTTTTCTATTTGTAATAGGAGTGATTTTTTATGGCTTTTGTAGAAGAAACTTATGACGTTGTGATAGTAGGTGCAGGTCATGCAGGATGTGAAGCTGCACTTGCATGTGCACGACTTGGACTTAATACTATTATATTTACTGTAAGTGTTGATAGTATTGCACTTATGCCTTGTAATCCTAATATTGGAGGCAGTTCTAAAGGTCATCTCGTAAGGGAATTGGATGCACTTGGCGGAGAGATGGGAAAAAATATTGATAAAACTTTTATCCAGTCCAAGATGCTCAATAAGTCAAAGGGACCTGCTGTACATAGTTTAAGAGCTCAGGCTGATAAACAGTCATATACCAGAGAGATGAGAAAAACTCTTGAAAATCAGTCTAATCTTACTATAAGACAAGCTGAGGTTTCTGAGTTAATTACTGAAGATGTAGATGCTGAATCCGGATTAAAGAGAATCAAAGGTGTTAAGACTACTTCTGGTGCAGTTTATCATGCTAGGGCAGTTGTTCTTTGCACCGGAGTTTACTTAAATTCACGATGTTTAACCGGAGATTTAATAGAATATACAGGTCCAAATGGGTTAAGAGCAGCAACTCATTTAACAGATTCTTTAAAAAATAATAACATACGTATGTTCAGATTTAAAACAGGTACTCCTGCTAGAGTAGATAAGAGATCACTTGATTTTTCAAAATTTGAAGTACAGAAAGGTGATGTTCCTGTAATACCTTTTTCGTTTTCAACCAAGTTTGAAACTGTTCAAAAGGATCAGGTTGAATGCTGGCTCGTTTATACCAATGAGCGTACGCATAATATAATAAGAAATAATATTGATCGTTCCCCTATGTTCAATGGATCCATTGAAGGTGTAGGTCCAAGATATTGTCCTTCAATAGAAGATAAGGTTATGAAATTCCCTGATAAGGAACGCCACCAAATTTTTATTGAGCCAGAAGGTCTCTATACTAATGAGATGTATTTAAGTGGTATGTCAAGTTCTATGCCGGAGGATGTACAGTATGATATGTATCATTCTATGGAAGGATTTGAAAATGTACATATCGTGAGAAATGCTTATGCTATTGAATATGATTGTATTGATGCAACCCAGTTAAATTCAAATCTTGAATTTATGAATATAGACGGTCTTTTTGCCGCAGGTCAGTTTAATGGTTCATCAGGTTATGAAGAAGCAGCTGTTCAGGGTCTAATGGCCGGAATTAATGCAGCAATGAAATTAAAGGGAAGAGAGCCTGTAATTCTTGATAGATCTCAAGCCTATATTGGAGTTTTGATTGATGATCTGGTTACTAAGGAAAACTTTGAACCATATCGAATGATGACCAGCAGATCTGAATATCGCTTACTGTTAAGACAGGATAATGCTGATATAAGACTTCGTAAAATAGGATATGAAGTTGGCCTTGTATCAGATGAGGAATATCAGAAAACACAAAATAGAATTGAGGCGATCAATAAAGAAGTAGCACGTCTTAAAAATACATTTATCGGTAACAGTGAATTTGTTAATGAATTTCTACTTAAGCATGGTTCAAATTCTTTGAATTCAGGTATTTCATTGGCTGAGTTGATAAAAAGACCAGAGCTTGATTATGATTCTTTGAAAGACTTGGATAAAGACAGACCGGAATTACCTTATAATGTGAGAGAAGAAGTTGGAATTGAGATAAAGTATGAAGGATATATTAATAGGCAGTTGACTCAAGTAGAGGCATTTAAAAAGCTAGAAAATAAAAAGATTCCTTCTGATATCGATTATAATTCTATTTCAAATTTACGTCTGGAAGCCCGGCAGAAGCTTTCTAAGATCAAACCTGAAAATGTTGGAATGGCTAGCCGAATAAGCGGAGTCAGTCCCGCTGATATCAGTGTTTTACTTGTATATATAGAATCATACAAAAGAAGAAATAACTAATGACATAAATTATACTATAATATCCTCCGTAATGTTTCACGTGAAACATTACGGAGGATATTATAGATAATACTGAAATTAGAAGAGCATAATAAATGATAACATGATAACATAGAGGAGGTTATATATGACAGAGACATTTAGAAATGACTTAATAAACCACAGTGAGAAAATAGGAATTAAGCTTTCAGAAATACAAATTGAACAACTATATAAGTTTTATATAATGCTTGTCGAAAAGAATAAGGTAATGAATCTTACAGCTATCACTGAAGAACATGATGTTATCGTTAAGCATTTTATAGATTCCATGAGTATAT
>JAGAXP010000006.1 GCA_017940955.1 Oribacterium sp. | reverse complement strand
GTTAAGGTCTTCTATTACCCATCTAACCTCTCTGGCCATTCCACCAGTCCCTATAATTGCAATATCTCTTTTCATAAAGAAGCTCCTATTTGTCATTCCGAATAGTATACTTTTCCGAACGGTCATTCGAGGAGTGTCATAATCCCATCAAGATTTCACTAAAAACACAGATATTTCTTGACTTTGGTGGTATTTTTCAATAGAATGATATTTGGATTATTATGTCCAATAGGAAGAAACATTTCTTCGGAAAAGTATACTATTCGGAATGACAAATAGGAGCTTCTTTATGAAAAGAGATATTGCAATTATAGGGACTGGTGGAATGGCCAGAGAGGTTAGATGGGTAATAGAAGACCTTAACTCGGTAGAGGATAAATGGAATATTCTGGGATGGGTATCCAAAGAAAAGCCTGGATCAATGGTTGCTGGCCTCCCTGTTCTGGGAGATGATGACTGGCTTCTGGCACACGATAAGCCAATAGATGTTGCTTTAAGCGTTGGAAGTGGATCGCTAAGAAAGAAAATTGTTTCGTATCTGAGACAGAATGCGAATATATCATTTCCTTCAATTATTGCCAGATCTGCAGAAGTCTCAACTTATGTCCAGCTTGGCGAAGGCGCAATAATCATGAATAAGAGCCTTTTAACGGTAGATATTGAAGTTGGAGATTTTTTCCTCTGCAACTATGGATGCACGGTTGGTCATGATTGTAAATTTGATGATTATGTAACGTTGAATCCGGGTGCTCGCATTTCAGGTGCGGTGCATATGGATGAATGCTCAACAGTTGGTGTGGGAGCATCAATAGTACAGGGACTTTCAATTGGCAGGAACTCTTTTATAGGAGCAGGAGCGGCAGTAATAAGGGATATAGGTGACAACTGTACGGCTGTAGGTGTTCCCGCTAAACCTTTGGAGAAGTGATTATGGAAAAAACTTTAATTATAGCTGAAATTGGTGTTAACCATAACGGAAGTATAGACCTTGCAAAGCAAATGATAGAAGTAGCGAAAGGTTGCGGAGCTGATATAGTCAAATTCCAGACTTTTAATGTTGATGCAATAACATCGAAAAGCGCTGAAATGGCGCAATATCAAAAAGAAAACTTAGGAGAAGAGAAAAGCCAAAAAGAAATGCTTTCTTCATTAGCTTTGTCGCATTCAGATTTTAAGGAGTTGGCTGAATGCTGCAAAAAAATAGGAATCAAATTCTTGTCTACGCCGTTTGACATTGAGAGTGTGAGATTTCTTAATAATTTGCAGGATATGTGGAAAATACCTTCGGGAGAAATAACAAATTATCCTTACCTCGTTGAAATTGCTCGTACAAAGAAAAAGATAATTCTTTCAACCGGTATGAGCACGATAGAGGAAGTTGATGATGCATTGAAGGTTTTACGGGAGAATGGGGCTGGTGATGTGGTTCTCCTTCATTGTACTACAGATTACCCAGCTCCAATTGATACCGTTAATTTAGAAGCCATGCTTGCTTTAAGAGAGAGATTTGATTGTCCAGTTGGTTATTCTGACCATACAAAAGGGATAGAGGTGAGCATAGCTGCAGTTGCTATGGGAGCAACAGTCATCGAAAAGCATCTCACGTTGGATAAAACAATGAGCGGACCTGACCATAAGGCCAGTTTGGAACCGAATGAGTTAAAAGAATTAATAGTTGCAATTAGAAATGTTGAAAAGGCAAGGGGGATACGTGAAAAGAAACCTACAGAATCGGAAGTAAGAAATCGTAGTGTTGTGAGAAAAAGCATCGTTGCATTAAAACCGATTCATAAGGGAGAAATTTTTTCAACAGACAACCTAACGACCAAAAGACCTGGAACAGGTATTTCTCCTATGAAATGGAATGAGATCATAGGGACAATAGCTGAGAGAGACTATAAAGAGGATGAATTAATCTAACGAGGAGGATATGAACATGAAAAAACAAATTGGTGTATTAACAGCTACAAGAGCTGAGTTTGGACTTCTTAAGCCGCTTATTTTGAGATTACAAAAAGAGAATTTTTGTGATATTAGGGTTCTGGTTACGGGGATGCATCTCTCTCCTGCGTTTGGCAACACGTATAAGGAAATAGAAGAGGCGGGGATTCCAATTGCAGAGAAGATAGAATGCATCACAGAGGGGGATACACCCAAGGACATTTCAAACAACATGGCTATGGCAATGACTGGTTTTGGAAAGTATTTTGTCAATAACAAGCTGGATTTGCTGATAGTGCTAGGAGATCGATACGAGACTTTAGCGGTATGTATGGCTGCAATGAATGCAGAGATTCCTATTGCACATATCCATGGCGGAGAAGCTACAGAAGGTCTTATAGATGAAGCAATAAGGCATTCTATTACAAAAATGAGTCAACTTCACTTTGCCAGTACAGAAGTTTATAGAAACAGGATCATACAAATGGGCGAGCAGCCGGATCGAGTATTCAATGTTGGAGCATTAGCTGTCGAGAATACTAGGAATACTGAATTCATTTCTAAGGCAGACTTGGGGAAAAATCTCGGAATTGATCTATCTGGTGATTATGCAGTTGTAACGTTTCATCCAGTAACTTTGGAAGAAAACAGCGGTGTAGAGCAATTTGATCAGCTGATGGATGCAATGGATGCATTTCCAAATCTGAAATACATAATAACAAAAGCCAACGCAGATGCAGGTGGAAGGTATATTAATGCCCGCATAGATGAATATGCCGAAAAAAGAGACAATGTTGTTGCCGTAACATCGTTGGGTGTGAAGAGATACTTAAGCGCAGTGAAGGAGAGCTGCATTGTTTTGGGGAATTCATCAAGTGGCATCACAGAGGCTCCTTGCCTTCATGTCCCTACCGTAAATATCGGAGACAGACAAAAGGGACGGCTTATGCCTGACAGTGTTATATGCTGTGAGCCCAGAAGTGAAGCAATTATTGAGGCTATGAAGAAAGCGGTCAGCGTAGATTTTCGTGAAAAAGTCAAAACAATGACAAATCCATTTGGAAATGGAGATACATCCGAGAGAATTACAGAAATCATCCGAGCTACATTTGACAAATATGGAGATATTGGTATCGTAAAAGACTTTTATGACATAGAGGTGAATGAGTGAAAAATACGATTTTTATAGGATGTGTAGAAAGCTCATATGTAATATTGAGGCACATGATCGAAAATGGAATGATTGTGTCTGGGATAATAACAATGGAGAGTTCTGCTGCTAATGCGGATTTTCATTCTTTAGCACCTTTAGCCGAGGAATATGGGATCGATTGTTTTATTACAAAAAATATTAATGATGCGGAAACAATGGAATTTGTTAGATCAAAGGAACCGGAAGTTATTTACTGCTTTGGCTGGTCTCGATTGATTGGTAAAGAGCTTCTTTCGTTGCCAAGGTATGGAGTAATAGGTTTTCATCCGGCAGCAATTCCTAATAACCGTGGACGACACCCACTTATTTGGGCACTTGCTCTTGGTTTAAGCAAGACAGCATCTACATTTTTTGTTATGGATGAAGGAGCAGATACCGGGGACATAATTAGTCAAAAAGAAATAACCATTGATTATGAGGATGATGCTCAGTCTTTGTACGAAAAAGTTCTTCAGGCGGCTAAAGACCAGGTAATAGAATTTACAAACAAAATTAGTGACGGATCATTATCACGAATACCACAGGATCAGGAATGTGCTAACACATGGCGCAAGAGAGGTCGCATGGATGGACAAATTGATTGGCGTATGTCATGTGACGGAATATATAACCTTGTAAGAGCATTAACGCATCCATATGTTGGAGCGCATTTCATGTATGGAGAGACAGAAATAAAAGTTTGGAAATGCAAGGTTGAGAAATTGGAAGCCTTTAGGAATATTGAACCAGGGAAAGTGCTGAAAGTCAATTCTGAAACAGATTATGTGATAAAGGCATATGATGGAACGGTTCATGTTTTAGATTGCGATAACGTAAGATTAAGCGAAGGAGAGTATCTTAGATGAATGTGTTGGTTATTTCTCCACACCCAGATGATGAAACGCTGGGAGCTGGCGGAACACTTTTAAAATTTAAGGATCAAGGTCATAAACTGTATTGGCTTAATGTTACCAACATGAAGACAGAATATGGCTATAAGCAAGAAAGAGTTGAGGAAAGAAATGCCGAAATAGAATCTGTAAAGTCCGCATATTCTTTTGATGGATTCTGGAATTTGGAACTTGAACCTGCAGGGGTTGACAAGTATGACACAGGAGAACTTGTTTCCAAGTTTAAGGCTGTTTTTGAAGAGGTAAAACCCGAGTTGCTTCTTGTTCCTTATCGGTTTGATGTGCATTCGGATCATCGTGTTATATTTGATGCAGTCTATTCATGTACAAAATCATTCCGCGCTCCATATCTAAAGACGGTTTTGAGCATGGAAATATTATCTGAAACAGATCAGGCTCAGCAGGAAAGCGGGTTTGTTCCGAATGTATTTATAAATATTGATGGATATATAGATCGAAAAATAGAAATAATGAAAATATATAAAAGCGAGATTGATAAAGCACCATTCCCAAGAAATGAAAGTGCTATTAGAGGATTGGCGGCATATAGGGGAGCTACAGCATATCAAGATTATAGTGAGTCATTTTATCTGATAAAGAGTCGTATGGATTGACCAACATAATCTTATGATAATAGTGTTACCGCAGACGGCGGCGAATGATCTTAACAGATTTTTCGTCACCGTCTTTTTTTATCTATAAACGCTGGAAACGGCATAACCAAGAAAGGAGATTTTTACATGGAACAGAGAGCAATCACACAGATGGAGAAATCCAAGAAGATGACCAAGGCGGAGGAGAAATTCCGGCAGGCGCAGGCAGTCTATGATCAGGCGGTCAAGGATGAAAAAGCGAGGATAAGAAGTATCCAAGATCGTCACAAGTATATGATGGGCGGATGCGTGCTGAAATACTTTCCGGAGGACTTTAATGCCTATGAATTCGACGAGCAGGAAATGAACAGGATCATAGCTTGCGCATTCAAGAACAGGGATGTTCAGAACATGGTCAAGACGGTTGTGAGAGAAAGACCGTCAGAGGAGCAAGAAGTCGAAAAAGCGGAGGTGAAAAATGAAGATACCGAAATCGAGGAAAACGAAGAAGCGGAGGGCGAGGAAAATGAAGGCGGCGAAGCGTAAAGTCCTTCACCCAGATTTTCTGGGTGCGCACAGATATACCACCGCAAGCGGTGGTATTGTGCGTCCTGCCGGAGGCGTCCTGCGGACAGCGGTTGCCTGCCTGCGGCAGTCAAAAGGGGAAGCTACACTTCCCCTTCGGCGTGCGGGGCACGCCTACCCTTTTGTGTACTTTGCATCCGATGAAGCTCTAAAGAGCAGAGCTTCACCGTCCACAAAGTCTGCCCTGCCGCCCTACCATAATCGACATCTGCCAAAGAGCAGAAAAGTGAGGTGTCGGCATGGCTATTAAAAACATCAGCACACGCATGAAGATATGCGGCAGAGGTGCCAAGTGTTCCGGCGGTCATTCCGCAGTCGAACAGTCAGGGTATATCTGCCGTGAGAAGATGTATTCCGAGTATGACGGACAGACCTATTATCCGAAGTATGCGGAGGATCTTGTTCATAACGAGGTGCTTCTGCCGGAAAACGCTCCCGAAGAATACAAGGATCCGGCGAAGCTATGGAACTCAGTCGAAATGGCTGAAAAGGGAAAGAGCGCACAGCTTGCGAGGACTTGGAGAATAGAACTGCCGAATGAGTGGACTTATGAATATGCCACCATGTTTGTCAGGGACTTCTGCGAGAAGCATTTTGTATCAAAGGGTATGTGCGTGCAGTTTGCCATCCATGACTCTGAAAATGATAAGGGACAGCGCAACCTGCATTGTCATATTATGATGACATTAAGGAGCCTTGACGAACAGGGAAAATGGATGCCGAAACAGAAGAAAATATATCTCACGGACGAGAACGGCGAGCGTATTCCGGTCATTGATAAAAAGACAGGTAAGCAGAAAGTTGATAAACAGAACCGGAAACAATGGAAATGCACCACCGAGAAAACCAATGATTGGGATGATCAGAAATACAGCAAGCTATGGAGAGCGGAGCTTGCAGATGAAATCAATGCCGCAAACGCCGAACTTGGTATGACGGAGAACTTCTGGGAGCATCGTTCTTTCAAGGAGCAGGGACTTGAAATAGAACCGCAGATACATCTTGGAGAAAAAGCAAGCGCAATGGAGCGTGCCGGCATACATACCATCCGAGGTGATATTAACCGAGGGATTATTGAAAGAAACTCCATTATCATGAACGCCAAAGCAATGCTTGAACAGGCGAAGAAAGAGCTTGAAGAGATCAAGGCTATTCCGGTCAAGGCAGTTGAAACCGTTAAGGCTATCAGGAATGAAATCCTTGATATGATCCGAGAGGGAGCGAAGCGTAATAATGACCGCCTGAGCCTGCCCGTAAACAAGGGAAAATATATCTCAAAAATCGCAGACCGAGCCGAACTTCAGAAGAGAGAGTTTATGGAGAAATTCGTGCATGATATGGGCTGGACTACTTTTGAGGAAATGAGGGCGGCAAAACAGTCGCTGGCAGAGGAATTCGATACCCTTATGGAGTCGAGGACGACCAAGGCGGAGCGTATCAATTATCTTACCAGACTGCTTGAAGCGCATAAAGATGTGCCATATCAGGAAATCAATTCGGAGTATTGGAAACTGAAAAAAGCCGAGGAAAAGAATGTCGGAAAAGGAGGCTTCCTTGGTTTTGCGAAGAAGAGCGTGGCGCAGGAGTATAAAATGCAGCATCAATCCGAGCTTAACACCTATAAATTCCACCGTGATATATTGCAGGGCATGATAGAGGAGGACGATAAAAAGATCAAACCCAAGGCATGGCAGAATGAGCTTGATACTCTTACGAAAGAGTATGATGAAACCAAGAAACCCTATGCGCAGTTAGTTTGGAGGCTTGCGTCTATCGAGGTATTAAGTCATAACCGTAGAGATCTTGAGCGTATGCTTGAAAATGAGAGCCACCAGCAGAACAGGAGTATTAACAGATCGAGAAATAATCAATCTTTATAATCGCAACAGTAACATTACACAGACCACCAGATCGGCGGTCTATTATTTTGGGACAGTCATATTACGGCTGTCCCATTTTCGTTGGAGGAGAATATGGAAAATAACGAGAAAAACTACAGTGCCGGAGGGAGCTTTGAAACCACCATCGGTAAGACAAAATATGAGGTCGTGATGAACTTCAAGGATGAAGGTATGAGTATGCAGGAAAAGGCGTTAAGAGTAGTAAAAGAGGGCGCAGGCAAGGACGAAAAGCCTGCGTGATATTTTGCAAGTGATTATAGTTTGTTCTTGACAAAACTCATCCAAAAGGCACGGTTTTGGTTGAGTGCGGGAGGATGCTTAAAAAGGGCATTCCGGATGTCGATGATGATGGAAATATCAAGAGAGATGACAAAGGGAAAATCATCTACAAGCCATATAAAATAAAGGTTTTGAACACAATAAACTTCGCACGTTCCATGCACTATAACCCCTTCGCCTACATCCGTAGTGAGAAGGATATCTTAAAACTGGTAAACACGATCATAGTAAACACGAAGGGAGAGGGCCAGCAGTCAGGGGAAGATTTTTGGGTGAAAGCCGAGAAGCTGTTATATACGGCATACATCGGCTTTATCTGGTATGAAGCCCCTGAGAGCGAGCAGAATTTTTCCATGCTCATCGATATGATTGATGCAAGTGAAGCAAGGGAGGATGATGAAAGCTTCAAGAATCCGGTGGATTTGCTCTTTGATGAGCTTGAGGCGAAGGATCCAAACCACTTTGCGGTACGTCAGTATAAAAAATATAAATTAGCTGCCGGAAAGACCGCAAAAAGTATTTTGATTTCATGCGGCGCGAGGCTTGCACCGTTTGATAGTGCAGCGACACGTTGTCGCATATAAACTCTGCGTGGGTTCGCCTGCAAAGAGGTAAAAGTGACGGAGAGACAGTGTCTCTCTAACTGATATTCCGAGGAGTGGAATGACGGGGTAACGCCCTGAAACGCTCCC
>JAGAXP010000098.1 GCA_017940955.1 Oribacterium sp. | reverse complement strand
GCTCTGTAAACAGTAAGCTTATCCTCTTCTGAAAGCTCATCCATACCCATGATAGCAATGATATCCTGAAGTTCACGGTATCTCTGAAGAACCTGCTGAACTCCCTTAGCTACTTCATAGTGTTCCTTTCCTACAATATCAGGAGAAAGGATACGGCTTGTTGAATCAAGAGGATCAACAGCAGGGTAAATACCCTTAGAAGCGATATCTCTTGAAAGAACGGTTGTTGCATCAAGGTGTGTGAATGTTGTAGCAGGAGCAGGGTCTGTAAGGTCATCGGCAGGCACGTATACGGCCTGAACTGATGTGATTGAACCCTTCTTGGTAGATGTAATACGCTCCTGAAGAGCACCCATTTCTGTAGCCAGTGTAGGCTGATAACCTACGGCTGAAGGCATACGTCCAAGAAGCGCTGAAACTTCTGAACCAGCCTGTGTGAAACGGAAAATATTATCAATGAATAAAAGCACATCCTGATTTTTAACATCACGGAAATACTCAGCCATTGTAAGTCCGGAAAGACCAACTCTCATTCTGGCTCCCGGTGGCTCGTTCATCTGTCCATAAACCAGGGCAGTTTTATCAATAACTCCACTTTCCTTCATTTCTCCGTAAAGGTCGTTTCCTTCACGAGTACGCTCGCCAACACCGGTGAATACTGAAATACCACCGTGTGCCTTGGCAACGTTATTGATAAGCTCCATGATAAGTACGGTCTTACCTACTCCGGCACCACCGAACAAACCAATCTTACCACCCTTAGCATAAGGGCAGATAAGGTCAACGACCTTAATACCTGTCTCAAAAATTTCTGTAGCAGGAACCTGATCCTCATAAGCAGGAGCCGGACGATGGATTGCCCATCTCTCTACTCCTTCCGGGGCAGGCTGATTATCTACAGGTTCTCCAAGAAGGTTGAAAATTCTTCCTAAGCACTTGTCACCAACCGGTACAATGATTGGGCTTCCTGTGTCTACAGCGTCAACGCCTCTGACAAGACCGTCTGTGGAGCTCATGGCTACGCAACGAACTACGTCATCGCCGACCTGCTGCGCTACTTCTGCAACAAGTTTGCGGTCTTCGATCATAATCTCTATGGCATTGTGAAGATCAGGAAGTTCACCCTCTTTGAAGCGGATGTCAAGTACAGGACCTGTAACCTGAATTACCTTTCCAACATGATTTTCACTCATTGTTAAACTCCTTAATTTGATTTAGTTAATTCCAGCATTTGCGGAAGTTCTGCTCTCGTGCTTCGCACTCGCCAGAACAAGCTTCACACTAAGCTCGATTACCATCTCGCTAAGTATAAATCGGATGTTCTGCTCTCGCTCCGCTCGACAGAACAAGCTAGTACACCAAGCTCGAAAGTACCTCGCTAGGTGTTCAGCTTTCCGCTCCGGCAACGATTTCCGTTATTTCCTGAGTAATGCTTGCCTGACGGGCTCTGTTATAGTACAGGCTCAAGTTATCGATCATCTCTTCTGCATTGTCTGTAGCTGCTTCCATCGCAGTTCTGCGTGCAGCAAGTTCAGATGCATAAGATATATTGATACTTGAATACAGAATTCCTGCCATGTACTCCGGAACAATCGCATCGAACACCGTTTCACTGTCAGGCTCATACAAAATCAGATCCTTTGCTTTACCATCTTCTTGTATATCTTCAGATCTAAGATCTGAAAGAGGAAGAAGTGATGAAGCGGTAGGTACCTGAGAGAGCATGGACACGAAGTTCGTGTAACACAGGAAAACGTGTCCGAATCCGTCGCCGCCATATGATCCGCAGATCAGCTTAGCTATCTGGAAACAGTCTGAAATATTAACCTTTGCAACTTCGGCAAACTCCTCTGTGAGAATAGGCACATTTCTATGCTTAAAGAACTCAACAGATTTTTTACCGATAGGAAGAACTGTAACATTCTCCTTGCCCTTAATCTCTGCCTCTACAAACTTAAACAGGTTTGAGTTGTATCCGCCTGCAAGACCTCTGTCTCCGGCAATTACAACGTAGAGCCATTTGCCATTCTCAGTGCTTTTAGTATATATTGACTGGAAATCATTATTTCCATTGGCAATATCTGTAAGTGTAGCAAGAATCGTCTCAAGGTAAGGTTTTGAATTATCAGCTTTTTCCTTGGCCTTACGAAGCTTGGAAGCTGCGACCAGCTGCATGGCTTTCGTAATCTGCATTGTACTCTGGACGCTTTTTATTCGGAGTTTAACAGCTTTCATTGATCCAGCCATTTTGTTGTCCTCCTAATTATTTTTTCTTTAAGAAATTATCTGTATAAGCGTTCAGTGCCTCTTTAAGCTTTTCTTCTGTTTCAGCTTCGAGCTTACCGCTCTCGCGGATTTCACGCATTGCTGCAATTCCGGTAGGATCGCTGTCAAGGAACTCATAAAGTCCTGCTTCATACTCTGCAACATCAGATGCAGCAACCTTAATAAGGATATTGTTGATAACTGCATAAAGGATAGCTACCTGCTTTTCTACAGGAACAGGCTGATTTTTATCCTGCTTAAGAACTTCAACGATACGTTCACCTTGTGCAAGACGAGCCTTTGTATCCTCATCAAGATCCGAACCAAACTGAGCAAAGCTCTGAAGTTCACGATACTGTGAATAAACAAGTTTCAGTGTACCGGCAACCTTCTTCATAGCCTTGATCTGAGCATTACCACCAACTCGGGATACTGAAATACCGGGGTTAACCGCCGGCATAATTCCTGAGTGGAAAAGCTCTGTCTCAAGGAATATCTGACCATCAGTGATGGAGATAACGTTTGTAGGAATGTATGCTGATACGTCACCTGCCTGTGTCTCGATGATAGGAAGGGCTGTAAGTGAACCGCCTCCGTTTTCATCTGAGAGCTTGGCAGCTCTTTCAAGAAGTCTTGAATGGAGATAGAAAACGTCTCCGGGATATGCTTCACGTCCCGGTGGTCTTCTGATCAGCAGGGAAAGTGCACGGTAAGCTACGGCGTGCTTGGACAAATCGTCGTAGATACAAAGCACATGTTTTCCTTTATACATGAAGTACTCACCCATAGCACAGCCTGTGTATGGTGAAATATACTGAAGTGGGCTGGGCTCAGAAGCTGTAGCTGCTACAACGATTGTGTAGTCCATAGCTCCACCCTTTTTCAAATCTTCAACAAGAGCTGTTACTGTTGAACGTTTCTGTCCAATAGCAACATAGATACAGATAACATCTTTCCCCTTCTGGTTAAGAATTGTATCTATTGCAATTGTTGTCTTACCGGTCTGTCTGTCACCGATAATAAGCTCACGCTGACCTCTTCCGATAGGGATCATGGAGTCTATAGCCTTAATTCCGGTCTGGAGAGGCTCCTTAACCGGCTGTCTGGCAATGATACCGGGAGCCGGTGACTCTACCGGTCTGTACTCTGTTGTTTCGATCGGGCCTGCACCATCGATTGGCTGACCAATGGCGTTAACAACACGTCCAATCATCTTTTCGCCTACAGGAACAGATACAACTCTTCCTGTACGCTTAACGGTCTGTCCTTCGCTGATTCCTACATCCTCGCCGAACAAAACCGCGGATACTACTGTTTCTTCGAGGTTTTGAGCCATTCCGAATGTACCATTCTCAAACTCCAAAAGCTCACCGGACATACAGTTCAAAAGTCCGCTTACACGTGCGATACCATCGCCGACTGTAAGAACTGTTCCTGTCTCGTTCTGGATAATTGCATTCTGATAATTCTTTATCTGGCTTCGAATGACCTCGGATATTTTTTCTGGTTTTAGTTCCATATTTTCCTCCGACCATTTTTATTTTTTGATAACACCCCGAATTGCTCCGTTGCATGCAACTTTCGCAATTCTTCATACATTCGGAATCCGTGCTATTGCACTACTTCCTCATGTATTTGCATGTCGCAAGTACTCAATGCTCATTGTGCAAGCACACTCGCATTTATTACTGCGACATTTGTGTTATCAAATTACCGTTTCGTCGACTCGTTTACGAAGCTCGGATAACCTGCCCTTTACTGTTCCGTCAAAGAGCTGTCCCTCAAGATCCACTCTCACGCCACCAAGAACGCCGCTGTCAACCTTCTGTTTCAGCTGCACTTTCTTGCCGCTTATTGTCTCAAGTTTTGACTTAAGAAGTGAAAGCTGAGAATCATCTAAGGCTACTGCCGTAGTAACAAGGGCATCTGCGATACCGTGTTCTAAGTTGTAGCATCTTCTGTATCTCTTGCGACATGCAGAAAACTCCCTTAGTATTCCCTTCTCAATGAGAATCTTGATGAAGTTTAAAAGGTACTCCTGGCAACCATCACCAAGTGCCTGGTCAACCAACTGAAGTCTTTCTTTCTTTGGGACTGAGGGTTCCGAGAGGAGTGTTACATAGTCAGGATTCTCTTTAAAGATTCCGTCTATTACCTCCATTTCGCCCAATATTTCATCCGATAGGTTTGATTCCGCTGCCAGATCATATAGGCTCTGCCCATAAAGATCTCCAGCTTTACTCATAGTTTCTCCTTATTACGCCCTAAATAGCAAGTGCTTCCGGGGTGTTTATTTATTCTTTCTTTATGCACCAACTTTATTGATGAAATCATCAATAAGTTTCTTGTGATCGGCTTCGTTTATTTCTTTCTCAACAACCTTGCCTGCAATATCCATTGCAAGTGAACCAATCTCATCTTTGGCCTCGTTGACCGCCTTTTTCTTTTCCTGCTCAATATCAGCAGCTGCTCTGGCTTTAATGCCTGCAGCCTCTTCCTGTGCTTCTTTTACAAGAGCATCAGCTTTATTCTGCGCTTCTTTCTGAGCATCAGATACAATCTGTGCAGCCTCAGCATGTGCGCTGGTCAGGCTATCTTCGTATTGATCTTTAAGAGAATCGGCTTCTTCCTTGGCCTCTCTAGCTTCCCTGATTGTTTTATCAGCAAGATTTTTTCTCTTTTCAAGAATTTCGTTAATTGGCTTGAAAAGAAATCTCTTAATCAGATACATCTGTATAAACAGGTTTATGATCTGTGCGATAAATGTCCAGGGTACCAATGTAACCAGCTCCTGCGTATTTGTCTCCGCAGTAAGCATCATTAGAGCCTGTAATTGCATATATATTCTCCTTTTTATAATCTATGCAATAATACGGATTGCTCCGTTTCGTTATCGCATTCCTTATTAGTTAAGGTATCCCATGAACATTCCGGGTGCTACGAAGATAAGAAGAAGACCTGTAACGAAACCGTAAATACCTGTTGTCTCTGCAACGGCACAACCAAGAAGCATAGTACTTGTTACATCACCCTTACATTCAGGCTGACGACCAATAGCTTCAAGAGCCTTAGAAACTGCAGTTCCTTCACCAATACCAGGTCCGATACCGGCGATCAGTGCACATCCTGCACCAATTCCGCATCCTGCAAGTGCAATACCTTTTGCTAAAATCTGAAAATCACCCATGTTTTTTGCCTCCTAAAATATGGTTTATTATTTTTTCTCTTATTAAGTTTTTAATTATCTTATCCTTCCTCTGCAGCATTGGCGATGTACATGACTGTCAGCATACAGAAAATAAATGCCTGCATACATCCTGAGAACCAGTCAAAATATACGCCTGTAACAGCAGGAATACCAACGCCAAGAATCGGTATATTGGAAAGGAATTTTCCAACCGCTCCCGGGATAAGTCCCAAAAGCGCCGCTGACGCAAGTCCCAATGCCCAGTAGATAAGTCCGTCGATTACTACGCCTGAAAGGATATTTCCAAAGTGACGGCATGCCATACTAACCGGCGTCGCAAGCTCTGACAGAATATTGAATGGTGTCATAACTGCAATTGGTGTGGTGAATCCTTTTAAGTATCCGCCAACTCCATTTGTCTTTATCTTGGTAGCTGTTATCATGATGAATACAACTACTGCCCATGCGGCTTCTGTCGACAAGTCTGCTGTAGGACTACGCAGTCCCACAAGGCTGATAAGATTTGATAATACGCTTGTGGCAAAAAGAGCTGACACAAAAGGTATCAATTTATCAAACTTATTGCCTCCAGTATTGTTACGGACAAAATTATTGCCCATTTCAACAAGCATTTCTGCAAACGCCTGCCGTTTTGAAATATTCTCAATGCGTAGGTCTCTTGTGAGGAAGATACACAATCCTGTGAGAATAATCATTACGATCCAGCTGACAACCAGTGTCTCTGTAATGTTAATATCTCCAAGAACCGGAATTCCTGTATGGATCGTATAATATATCTTCGGTCCAACGACTGAGAAATCATTACTCATATCTTCGCCTTCAACCTCCTTTCCCCGCAGACAAGATCCCGCGTAGTTTAATTATTATGCTCGGTATGAAGAGCGGTACAATTCCCGAAACAAGATTAAATATCGGCAAAACAATTGCCAGTATAACCCACAGGAACTGGAGCATGGTCCTATATCTGTAGCTTACGCCCATGGTTCTCCTTGCTCTCTCCTCATCCGATATAGATGCTACTTTTTGCACAGATACAGCCATCCAGAAGAAGTTCCCGACAGCTACAATAAAGCCGCCTATTCCTCCCAGAATAACTTTTATATCAAATGGTGCCCAATTTGGAACTACCATGTGCAAAACAAAAAATACCGCATATACTACAAGAACCCCGATTGCTGTTCCTGCTGCAATGATCCCCGTTTCCTTCTTTACAGCATCCTGTAATTTCATACTCTTCTAGTCTCCTGTTTTAATGATCAGATGTGTCTGTTAAAAGAAACTTCTGATTTAGCTTTTTCTTTTTTCTTTTTCTCTTCCCTGTGAATTACTGCCAAATAGACTTTATAAGCAGTTGTCATAGATCCCCCCAGGCCCATAACGAACCCCGGTATATACACCCATGCACCTACCGATAATCTGGTGCACAGAAGATAGCAGACGAATAAACACATTAAAAGCGGCATAAGGAGTGACAAACCAAGTTGTCCAACCATGGCAAACTGACTAAATATTTCTGACATTCGTTTTGCCTGCATTTTGGATATTGCTCCTTTCGTCGTTGTCGTAAAACCGTATATTGTACATAAAATGAACAATACAACAAGTTAATAATACACTTTTTGCCCACTTTTCTCAACCTTGTTCGACAAATTGCATGTGTTTTGGACTATTATCCAAAAAAAGCCGAAGTCCGCTTGAATTCTATGAATTCCGGGACTTCGGCTATAATATTTATAAATATTTTATCAAAATTTCGGTTATTGTTCCTTAAATCTTAAATTTACTGATAAGTTCTTCTATCGCATCAGAAGAATTAGAAACAGCTGCTGCACTGTTGTCTACACCCTTGGAATTAATTGCTACCTGTTCTGCACTTGTTGCCAGAGTTGTTGCTGTAGCACTAACTTCCTGTGTACTTGCCGACTGTTCTTCTGAAATAGCTGCCATAGATGTTGCTATTTCATCTACGCTTCCTACCTTGGCAATCATCTCACCAACAATGTCACTTGCCTCATCAAGACTCCTGAATATTTCCTCAAATGTCGATCCTGCTGTTGTAACAGCCTCCATGTTGGAGCTGATCTCTTCCATATTTGTCTTGGACTTATCTGACAGATCCTGAATCTGAGATGTAATATCCTTAATGATTTCTGCAATCTGTGTTGTTGATTCTGCACTGTTATTGGCAAGCTGTCCAATCTCTGTAGCAACAACAGCAAATCCTTTTCCTGCCTCTCCTGCTCTTGCTGCCTCAATGGAAGCATTAAGTGAGAGAAGGTTTGTCTGCTCAGCAATAGAACTAATCATTTCGATAATTGAATTAATCTTGTTAGCAGATTCTCCTACATCTCCTACAACTCTATTCATATCCTCCATAGAAGAAGATATGCTCGTCATTCCGGTCTGAACAGCCTCCATGTCACGCTGTCCTTCTTTTGCCTTTGTAACAAGACTATCCATTGTATCCTGTGTCTGGTGACTCTTATCAGTAAGATTACTTACCTCCTGAGCAAGGGTTGTAGCCTGATTAGCAAGCTCTGTTACGGCATCAGCCATATCGTCCATGGCTCCCTGAATCTGCTGCATAGCTTTACTCTGTTCATCCGCCTGCTCATTAAGATCGCTGGATGCATTCTTACTGTTTCCGGCTTCATCTGCAAGTTTATTTGTAACATTCTTAAGTTCAGCAAGGGTTTCTCTCATCTGATTGACATAATCAAACATGTTGTTGTTCATTACGCCAATTTCATTTTCATTCTCTCCACCCTTCTTAATATCAACTGTAAAGTCGCCCTTTGCAATTCTTGTAATATTATCTGTAAGACTGCTTACAGGCTTTGTAACCATACGTCCGATAATAACAGCCATGATTACCGCCATTACAACTATCATTATCAGCGCTATAATAACACTTATGACAATAAATTTATACAATGATGCTAAAACGTCAGATACTTTTGTAAAGGAAACAAGATACCAGTTTGTTCCTTCAACATTATTGAAGGCTACATAATAATCTGCGCCATCTGTTCCATGGATTGTTTTAACTTCGCTTGTTCCGCCTGCTGATACAATCTTTGCCACTTCCTGTATAAATCCATCATTAGGATACTCCGATACATCTTTTCCTATCTGATCTTCTGAAGGAGAAGCAACCATAGTTGTTCCGGAGAGCATCATGGAAGAACCGGTTCCAAGAGGTTTATAGGCACTTGCTGTAGCCGATATATCGTTAAGGAACACATCAGCTGACATAACACCTGTTCTGCCGTCTTTCAATGTTATCTTTCTTGATAAAGCAGCAACCATCTCTCCTGTACTCATGTCTACAGATGGAGGATTCATATTCATGGTACTCTGGCTGCTACCATTTATATACCAAGGTCTTGAGGTAGGATCATATCCCGCATCGGGAACCCAACCTGAAATATCAATATAGTCTTTATTGGATAAGCCGATATAAAAACCTGTTCCCGTCTCTGCAAACTGCGACATTGTAAACTGATAGTCGCTTATAATCTCCTGGTCGCTTGTGTAGTTCGTATTTTCTATGGCATTACAGATACCATCAAAATAAACCTTTATGCTCTCAATTTTTCCGCCAATTTCAGCTGCATTTGCCCTTGCTTCCTGTGCAAGTCCGTTTGTAGCCTGCTGCTCAATAACCCCTCTTGCCTGGATAGCTATGAAAATTGTTACAATAGCAATTGCAGCAATAACCATTGGAACCAGAACGATCAAGAGCTGAGCACTGATTCTTTTACCCTGCTTTGTACCCTTTTTACCATTGTCCGACATAATACCCTCCTTAAGAAAGAAAACGTTACGATAATAGTATACAAAGAAAAAGTTAACGAAATATAAATTAAATGTATATTTAATATTAAATGTTGTCAAAAATCAGAACCACCGGCTTAGCCGGTGGTTTGTTCTGGCCCTATAAGGGCCTGTTGCCGGCACTGAGTCTAAAGACTCGCCGAATGGTTCGCCAGCCGCAACATCATTTTCCTACAGAGCCCCCTGGGCTCATTTTTATT
>JAGAXP010000097.1 GCA_017940955.1 Oribacterium sp. | reverse complement strand
TTAGCCCCCTCGCCAAGTCAGATTTTTCATAAAGAAAATATCTGACATTGCTGCCCAAGATTTGTTTTTTAATCTTGGGAGCCGCGCGGCTTTGAGCGCAAAAAAAGAATCCATAAGGATTCTTTCTTTGTTAGGGCCTAGAGCCTCTTAGATGTCCAATTTTAGATATTTCCGACGAGGCGACTCGCATTCAAATGGATGCTCGCCGGCTCCGGCGTACGTATATTCAATCAGCCCTGTCCGTAATATGCATTAGCACCGTGCTTACGATAATAATGCTTATCCATAAGCTCCTGAGGTGCAGGCTTAACATCTTTGTTGATAACTTCGCATCTGTATGCCATCTTTGCTACTTCCTCAGTAACAACTGCGTTATGAACTGCTTCATGGCCGTCCTTGCCCCAGGCAAATACACCGTGATTCTTGCAAAGAACCGCAGGAACTGCCACAGGATCCTTCTCCATACGTTGGAATTCGGATACGATAAGTTTTCCTGTATTCTCCTCGTAAGCTGACTCGATCTCATCCTTTGTGAGACATCTTACGCATGGGATCTCTCCATAGAAGTAGTCAGCATGTGTTGTACCGTAGCATGGAATGCTGCGTCCGGCCTGAGCCCAGCTTGTAGCATATGATGAATGAGTATGTACAACTCCGCCTACGTCTTTAAATGCCTTATATATTTCCAAATGTGTAGGAGTATCTGATGAAGGATTGAGCTTTCCTTCAACCTTATTTCCGTCAAGATCCATAACTACCATATCATCCGGAGTCATAGTCTCATAATCAACTCCACTTGGTTTGATTACAAATAATCCGGACTCTCTGTCTATTGCGCTAACGTTGCCCCATGTGAAGGTAACAAGACCATACTTTGGAAGAAGTATATTTGCTTCATAGACTTTTTTCTTAAGTTCCTCTAACATTGGAAAACCTCCTGTTTGTTAATATTAACTATTCCGGTGTTTCAAAAGAACCCTGAGGATTCTTTATTTATTATATAGCAGTCAATATCGAAAATGCTACTGCTATACCCAGTATCAAAAGCATAAGTCCAACAATAAGTTGTATTGGTTGTGCATTCTTTTCCCTGATCTGTTGGGTTTTTTCATCATAAAACAGCGTGATCTTATCTCCTATGGGAAATGTCTTCTCATATTCAGAATCCACATGCAGGCGCATGATGTTCTCGCTTCTGTTCATTTCATATTTTACCACAGGATAATATATGAATTTATCTCCTCTTAATATCTTTGAAGATTTGGATATCTGCCTCTTATAGGTATCGATTATTTCTGCTTCAAATGGTTTTAGTCCCATACGGGAAACATTCACATAATTATGCACAAGGCAGGCTCCTGCTCCCATGAATAAAGCAGCCAGACACCCCATGGCATAAATCTCGTTTCCCTGGTTTGTCCAGAGAGCCAGCAGTATAGTCAGCGCGCCTCCCACCATAACGGCTACAGGATGAAATATGGTACTTTCATCTGCATCATTTATTACGATATTTCCGAATTCCGATGTTTTGGTCAGGCGTACCTGCTGCCCCACAGCATATTCTGTCGGGGTCTTTATGGCATGTATTTCTTTGTTTCCTGTTTTGGGATTAACATATTCGACTGTAGTATTGAAATAGTTGAAGGCTTCCCGGTTCTTTCTGTCTTTTTTTACAACATGCTCGCAGCGCACTACAAGTCCGTCTACAGAACCGTTCCTGTTGCTTGTGATCCATTTCCTCACCTGACCTGAGCCAAGAAGAAATATCACAATTCCCGGTATATATAAAAAATACTGTGTGAAATCCTGCATTATGCCTCCAAAAATCAACTTACTACGACTATTTCCATTCCAAATCCCCTTAGTCTGTCAAGGATGTCCGGATCTGCCATATCATCCGTAATCAATGTCACCGGTTGCTCGTATATAAAGCTTCCGTACAGACTGCTTCTTTCCGAACCATGCATAAGCTTGGTATGATCGGCAAGGATATAAAATGATTCCCTTGTCCTGCTTATCATGGCTTCGTTTATACCTATCTCAGTGGGTATGTCATACCTGAACTCACCATTATCATATACAGCGGCACAGCCCACAAAGGTTTTGTCTACAGACATGTCCAGAAGATTTCTCATAACGTAATCTCCCACCATAGCCTTGCCTCTGACCTGTCCGCCGGTAATGTGTATGGAAACATTATCAGGATACTGTTCTTCAAATATCCAGCCATTATTTGTTATTGCGGTGATATGCTTGTCATTTACAAACTTAAGTATTCCCAAAGCTGTTTTACTGGCATTTATAAAGATGGTATCCCCATCCTCAAGAAGATTTGAAGCATATCGTGATATCTTATCACGATAAACTGCAATCTCGGGAGTGATCAGTTTCGTATATCTGCTTCTTTCAAGAGACATGGCTCCTCCATGTGTCCTGAAAAGCATCTGACGATCCTCCAGATATTGAAGGTCTCTTCTGACTGTCATGGCAGATATACCATATTGTTCCACCAAATCCTCTACCTTTATCTCACCCCGCTGGTTAACAGCTTTCAGGATATTAAGTTGTCGCTCCTCAACACTTTTTCGCGTATTCTTCATTAGTAATCTCCAAGAGCTTTTTTAGTAAAGATGGCAGAGTCGTTTAACACAAATGGTACTGATGCATCGACTCGGAAAACACACTTAGTATATACGGAAATACTGATCAATTACAATCCTTAAGTATGAGTTTGTATATCACTTCCGCCACTGCAGAACCGTTGTTATCATTTTCTGTAACCATATCGGCCATATCTTTTAGTTTTTGTATTGCATTTTTGGTGGCTACACCTATTCCCGCCTGTTCCAGCATGGGAATGTCGTTTTCTTCATCTCCGACTGCTATGGAAAGACTCTTATCTATTCCAAGAACCTCCATAACCTTATCAATACCTGTTCCTTTATTCTGTCCGGATATTACGATCTCGAGCAGCGTACTATGGGATAAAAACGCATCAATCCTGCCTTCAGATACAGACTTGATCCTATCACCGAACTTTACAAGTCTCTCTTTCGATGATTGATCCACACCACTGATCTTATAAGAATAAACATCGTCGAGATCATTATCGGGGATGATCCTGTATTTTAAACCCGGCAGACGGTTTAAATAGTATTTCAAGTCGTCATCTTCCCACTGGGATTCGCAAAGTACATCCCATTCGTCAAACATATGAATATGTATCTTCTCTTTTATGGCTTCAGAAGATACCATTTTGATAAGTTCAGGAGATAAAGCAGATTTAAACAGAATCTTTTTAGTAAGAGGCTCATAAAGAAGACCTCCGTTAAAAGCAAGAACGTAACAGCCCTCTCTTTCCAGGGACAGTTCCTTTATGATTCCGGTTACCCCATATAGAGGACGGCCGGTATTTATGATAACTTTATGCCCTTTTTGGAGCATTAAATCTATCGCACTTTTATTTTCATTGCTGATCTTTTTCTGATCGTCCAAAAGAGTGCCATCTATATCAAGAAACAATACTTTTTTGTCCATAGCCGCTCTCTCAATCTGTTTTTATATGGAATAACAGCGAAACTCTATATTACGGAATTTCGCTGTTACCAAAGACTTAGTTATCTGAATGAAGAATTAATCAAGCAGTTCTCTCTCTGCAAGTGCTGCCTCAATTTCCTTATCTGACATAACATTCTTAAGAGGAATAAGAACAGTTCCGCTTGCCTCAACACCTTCAAAAGTGTTAACAAAGGTCTTTGCACAGAACACAACATCATAATTTCTGGAAGCTGTCTTACCTTCAGAGATAGGTGCATGACGAAGCTCTGCAACCTTGATTCCGTTACGTGTAAGAACCTTCTTGATAGCATTCTCCATCATAAGTGAAGAACCTGCTCCATTTGCACAACATGCAAGAATTTTCTTATTGTCTAATTTCTTTGCCATTTTATAGCCTCCTTTGAGAATACCGGAGTGACACATCTTTTAAAAAAAGTATGTCACTCCTTTATTAGTTACATGTGATAATGTTTAAACCACCGGCTTAAGCATTCTTCTTGGCAATATGCTCCTTGTATGCCTCATAGTCCTCTGTGATAAGGAAGTATCCTTCAGGATCCTGACGATACTCAAGCTGAGGAAGAGCAAAGAGGATAACAACAACGATAGCGATACCAACATATCCAAGATAGTGCATAAGAACTGTGAAGCAAGGCCATACTGTATCCCAGTCGAACATTCCGAGATATCCGCCATAGTTCGCAAGTCCAACCCATCCTGAGATGAAAGCTGCACCAAATACCTGGATGAGACCTGAAAGGAATGGAATTATGAGACAAGCCTTAAGTCCGCCCTTTTCGTTGGCAACAAGTCCGATGGTAGCATTATCAAAGAATACAGGAACGAATCCGCAGATGATGATGGTCGGGCTTCCCATAACGATAAGTGCAAGGATAGCAACGATCTGACCTGTAAGACCTGCGAGGAAACCAAATGTAACAGCGTTTGAATCACCGAATCCGTAGCAAACTGCGCAGTCAACACCGGGAACTGATGCAGGAAGAAGCTTATCAGCGATACCCTGGAAGGAAGCTGTGAGCTCTGTAACGAAGGTACGAACACCGAGCTGAAGGATTGCAAGATATACAGCGAACTGAAGTGATGTATTGATGATGTAGAAACCAAAGCTGTCAACCTTCATTGAACCATTCTCAACGAAGAAATCCTTACCGATAACCATCATGATGATTCCGAAGAATACAGTCATAAGGATCGCTGTACATACCATGTTCTCGTTAAAGATTGAGAAGAAACCGGGCATCTCCATCTCGCCAACCTTCTTAACCTCTCTCTTCTTCTTTCCACCGTCTGTTCCGAAGAACTTGTCAGCAACGATATAAGCAAGACGGATACCGAACATCTGCTGATGAGCGATAGCAAAGCCTGCACCATCTGTAAGCTCCTGCATAGGCTTAACTGTAAGGTTTGAACCAACTGCCCAATAAGAACCAAGAATGACAGCCATAACGATAAGGAGTGTCATATCATTGTCTCTGAGTGCAGGAAGTGCGAAGAGGATGAGCCAGTAAGCTGTAGCCGCCTGCTGTACCTGAACGTGACCTGTTGTGAAGAGTGAACGGCACTTTGTGATCTTGTTGAATCTTACAAGTAAGATATTTACGATGAACGCGATCAGGAGAAGTGTCAGAGCCTGTGAGAAGCCCTTTCCGAATACTTCTTCAACACCTGCCTCTACGGCGTTCTGTCCGTAGTAAGGATCGATAACTGCTGCGTTAAGGTTGAAACGCTCACGAAGACCTGCAAGGATAGGTCTGAAGTTACTTGTCAATCCGCCGGAACCAGCGTTCAGGATCAGGAAACCAACGATTGCTTTGATAGTACCACTGAGTGTCTCATACCACTTTTTGCCCATAAGGCAGTAACCGATAAGTGTAAGAAAGCCTACCATGTAAGGAGCCTGTCTTAAGATATAGGTCGTGAAAAATTTCCAAATTTCCACAAGAATAGACATTAATATTTCCTCCGTTTAATAATTTCTTCTTTTATTCTTCGCAAGGATATTTCTTTGCTGCTTCAAGAATATCCTCAGGTGATGTTGCTTTGGCAAGTGCATCGATAAGCGGCTCATTTAAGAAAATCTCTGTGAGCTGTGAAATATTGTCCAGATGCTCGTCAGGATTTGTGGAAGAAAGTGTAAAGAAAACATTAGCTTCTTTCTTCTCTCCGTCCTCATCTTCTCCAAAATCGATAAGCTTCTTTGATGCCATGAAGCCGATTCCGGTTTTTAATGCGCCGGTTGCATTTTCCTGAGTATGCGGCATCGCAATGTTATGCTCGAAAACCACATATGGTCCATACTTCTCGATACATGCAACAATCTGTTTGTAATAATCCTCAGATACAGTGCCTGATTTTATCATTGGAAGTGTTGACAGTCTGACAGCTTCCTGCCATGTTACGCCCTCTCCATCGATGAAACTGTAGTTGCCTGTTTCAACAATTTTTTCTAATACTCCCATATGTTTTCCCCTTTCATTTACAGACATGATCTGAATGGAATGTTCTGTGGATGCTCGAAGCAATCCTCGAATCCTCTGCGGTGGTGATAGTAGATCTTATCCTTATCCTGAGGATATACATACTTACCGCCTACCTGCCAGAAGAATGGATGGAACTTGTACTCGTTACGATCCTTCTTGAAGTCGTAAAGAAGCTTGATCTCTTCGCAGTCAGCCTGGAAGTTTGTCCATACATCCCAGTGGATAGGAATAACAACCTTGCACTGAAGATTCTCAGCCATTCTGAGGACATCAACAGATGTCATCTTATCCTGCATACCGATAGGATTCTCTCCGAATGAGCCGAATGCTACATCAATGTCATGATCCTTACCATGCTTAGCAAAGTAGATTGAGAAGTGTGAATCACCGGAATGGTAAATATTTCCGCCCGGAGTCTTAACAAGGTAGTTAACTGCCTTCTCATCCATATCTGTAGGACACTTTCCTGTAAGCTCTTCTCTGTCCTCACCGGTTGAATCTGTTGTTACGATACAGGTTCTGTCAAAGCTGTCGAGACAAACGATCTCAATGTCCTTGATCTTGATCACATCGCCGGGCTTTACAACCTTACATCTCTCAACTGGAACGCCCCACTTAACCCAGGTATCAACCGACTTCTGTGGTCCGATGAAAGGAACAGGTATCTCTTTTCCGTTTTCATCAGTTGTTGTCATTCCTGAATTGATAACATGTGCTGCCCACTCAGCTGACATATGATCCTGATGATAATGTGTTGCAAGAACCGCATCAACCTGCTTGAAAGCAAACGGATCGATCACGAAGGGAACATTTCTCAGGTTAGGCTGCATCATACGTCCGCCGCACATATTTGCCATCTGATGGCCAACGGCCATCTTGCCGTTTCCATGGGTTCTCTTTCCGTTGCCGCACCACAGATCTATGGTAAGATTTGCGCCGCCGGGAGTCTTGAACCAGATTCCGGTACAACCAAGCCACCACATGGCAACCTGACCCTCGGGAACAACCTCGTTCTCGATATCCTCGACCAACCATGTTCCCCACTCAGGGAAGGTGCTGTTGATCCAGCTCTCACGTGTCATTTCTGAAATCTTGCTCATCAAAGATTTCCTCCTTTTTATAGATTCATTAAATAACTCAATGCGCCTTTATTGAAACATTAACAGAATAATGTGATTTACGCAATAACTATTTGTTTACTTTTATGTTCGTTATTTTTCAGTATTTTCCTTCTTTTTGGCCTGTAAACCTTGTATTATGGCGGTTTTATCTGTATTTTATGAAAATTTTATATGTTCGTTTTTCTGATTTTATAACACATTAAAAATTTAACACGATTTTTTGTGCATATTTTTCATTATATTGGTTATCAATACCTTGTATTAGTAGATTTTTTTGTATTATAATAGCTTTGGCTTCAGCAAAATTCAAAAAATAACAGATTCAGAAGGCAATACGCCTTATTTTTGAAACTGTTATGTTTGTTTTTAACGTTCGTTTTATGAGCGTTTGTTGCATGAGTTAATCCAATTAAAGGAGAACGATATGAAAGCATACTGTATCGGCCTTTACGAAAAGGCCATGCCGGGTAATCTGTCCTGGAAGGAGAAGCTGCAATGTGCAAAGGAATGCGGCTATGATTTCGTCGAAATATCCATAGACGAAACCGATGACAAGCTCTCCAGGCTTGAATGGACCAGGGAAGAGCGTCTGGATCTCATTAAAACCATGTATGAGGTTGGCATTCCTATAAGAAGCATGTGCTTATCCGGTCACAGAAAATACCCCTTCGGTTCTGCCGACAAGGCTACCAGAGACAGAAGTATGGAAATCATGGAAAAAGCCATTTGCCTTGCCGACGATCTCGGTATAAGGATCATACAGCTTGCCGGATATGATGTTTATTATGAAGACAGTACTCCGGAAAGTAAGGCTCTCTTCCTTGAAAATCTCAAAAAGGCCACTCTTATGGCTTCTGCAAGAGGTATAGTCATGGGCTTCGAGACCATGGAAACAGAATTTATGAACACCACCGAAAAGTCCATGAAGTATGTTTCTCAGGTAAATAATGCCTATCTCGGGGTATATCCGGATTCCGGAAATCTGACCAATGCCGCAGTAAGCTATAACACCAGTGTTTTGGATGATCTGGAAACCGGCCGCGGCCATCTTTTTGCATTGCATCTTAAGGAGACTGTTCCCGGCAAATTCAGAGAGATCCCGTTCCTCACAGGTCATGTTGATTTCAAGAGTGTTGTAGAGAAGGCCTGGGATCTGGGCATCAGACGTTTCGTAACAGAAATGTGGTATGTCGGTCAGGACAGCTGGAAAGAAGACATCAAGTTTGCCAACAAGAGCATGAGCAAGATCATTGATAAGGTTTCAGAGTCTGAATAAGAAAGGTAAAGATTATGCACGTAGAAAAAAAGGTAATTTCCAATCTCAATAAGTGTTATTCAATGGCAGAGCTGAATTACAAGGGTCAGCATTGTTTCCTTGTTGCAGCCGAGAAGCAGGATCCCTGCTATCTTTTCAGCGAGGACGGAACTCAGCTTGCAACCGTATGGGAGCAGCCCGGCGGAGTTATGACCATGGCACAGGTTCCGGGAACCGACGGACAGTTCCTCGCAACCCACAAGTTCTACTCTCCCAACGATTCTCTGAATGCAAAGATCGTTATCGCAACTCCGAGAGCCGATGGTTCCTTTGAGATAAGAACTTTATGTAATGCTCCTTTCGTTCACCGCTTCGGCATACTCCACAGGGCAGGTGTTGATTATCTCATTGTATGCTGCCTGAAGTCAGGGCATGAATATAAGAACGACTGGCGTTTCAAGGGCGCCTGCTACGGAGCAGTGCTCCCTAAGGATCTTTCAGCCTTTAACGAAGACAATCAGTTGAAGCTCACACTCTTAAAGGATGGAATGCTTAAGAACCACGGCTATGCAAAGACCACTCACGGCGGTCATGATGCCGCACTGGTTGGTTGCGAAGAAGGAACCTTCCTCTTCGACCCTCCTGCGGTACCCGGGGCAGACTGGACTGTAACCCAGGTTTGTGATGTTCCTTCAAGTGATTCTGTTCTCGTAGATTTTGACGGAGACGGAAAGCCTGAGCTCGGTATGATAAGCCCGTTCCATGGCAATTCACTTACAATCTGGCATCTCGACGATCATGGAAGATATGTTCCTCAGTGGAAGTATTCAGGTCCTGAAAAAGACACCGAGATGCTTCACGCAACCTATGCCTGCGAGATACTCGGAAAGCAAACCTGGGTTGTCGGCTGGAGAAAGGGAACCAAGGATACCATCGCCATCACCTGGGATGAGGATGCCGGCGATTACCATGTTGATTTCATCGACAAGAACACAGGCTGTGCCAACGCTCTTCATTTCAAGGATAAGGACGGAGCTGACATCATCGTTGCCACAAACCGTGAGATAGATGAGGTTGCTTATTACAGGATCACTCCTTAAAACGGATTTTCAAAAATCGAGTAGGGAAGATGAAATCGCACCCTACTCGCATGCGAGCAACTGGTCAGCTTCAGCTGACATCTTCCTTTCAGCGGCTCTGCAATAATAAAGCCTCAGGGATTTTTAAATCCCTGAGGCTTTATCATGTTACAGATCGATCTGCTTGAGAACCCCTCAATTACTTTGAAAATCCGATCAATCTTCGCTTTGACTATTTTGGGTCATCACTCTTTGACTTTTTTTATAAGCATAAGGACATTCTCGTCCCCGTCCCTCTCATAAAGCACCTTGTCCATGGACTTCTTCACCATGAATATACCGAGTCCGCCTATCTGACGTTCGTTTGCGCTTAAAGTTATATCCGGATCTTCCTTTGCAAGAGGATTATAGTATATTCCCCTGTCCCTGAAGGTAATCTGAACATTATTCCCGGAAGGATCCTGTGACAGGGAAACTGAGGCAAGCCTGGGTACCCCGGGGTCAATATCCTGATAAGCGTAATGTGCGATATTTACAAAGATCTCTTCACAGGCGATACATATTTTTATTTCCATCGGTGTGCTGCAGCCCATTTCGGCCAGATACTCACTGATATGATCTGTAACATTATCAAGCTCTTCCAGAACTGCATCTACTACGATTTCTTTTCTATTTATCTCAACTATATCCTTCATAATCATCGCACCTCATCCTACAGTATCTTGTAATTCATCTTTATCTGTACAGTTACCTCTGTAGCAGAATCCCATCATGGTTATATCATCAAACTGTTCCGAAGCTCCCACAAATCTGTCTATATTGTCCTTCAATGTTTTGAGTAGCTCAACAGGCACTGCATCCGGATCTTTGTTCAATGCTTCAAGCATCCTGTCTGTACCAAACTGCCGATCATCGGCATCGGTAGATTCCGGAACTCCGTCAGTGTAGGTAAAAAGCGAGGCACCTTCTTTAAGATAAAAATCATACTCCTCATACTTCAAACCTTCAAAGACTCCCAGGGGAAGACCGTGAACATCCTTCATGAGCCCAAAACTGCTCTTAGGTTCCTTAAGAGCCGGAAATTCGTGTCCCGCATTAACAGCCGTAACCTTACCGGTTTTAAGATCAATCCTTGCAAGCCAGGCCGTAACAAACATGTCTTCTTTATTGTTGTCACACAGCTGATCGTTAACAACACTGAAAAGCTCCGATGGCGTTCTGTCGGTTAAAGCATTGGTCTTTATAAGAATCTTACTCATCATCATAAAGAGTGCTGCAGGTATGCCTTTTCCGGAAACATCCGCTATCACCAGCACAATATTATCATCGTCAATCCTGAAAAAATCATAAAAGTCTCCGGCAACTTCTTTAGCAGGCGTCATGGTTGCATAGAGATCGAAATTCTGTCCTTTTGTAAACTCCGAAAAATTTACCGGCAGCATATGTGCCTGTATATCCGTAGCCAGAGACATTTCCATCGCAGTATGTTCTTCTCTGGAGACTGCTTCTTTCATATCCGCCTGATATTTATCGAGAGACTCCGCCATGTTGTTGAAAGACAAAGCAAGACTTCCTATTTCATCATTAGTATCCACCAAGGTTCTGTGCCCGAGATTTCCCAGACTTATCTTCTTCATATCCCCGGACAGGATTTTCAAGGGTTCACTAAGATTATACGATACTTTTTCCGCAACATACACTGAAACAATACTTAAAATAAAAAACAGCAGAAAGCAGGTGAGCAGCATTGACTCTATAGTGGTTTCAATAGTCCTGTTCATCAATTGGGTATTTTGATTTATTTCACTTTCAATACTGTTTATAGGCCCCAGTACCGAACTTAACGGGCTCTGCAGCACCAGCCTCAGGTTGACATAATCTATATCCGAATAAGCCAGAAGATATTCCTCACGGGTTTCCGGATCCGTGCTGAACAAAGCATCGGTTTTCTCTTTTTTCACTAATACTTCATTCAAACCATAAAGTCCGTGATATTGTCCCGATTCAAGCAGCATCCGGGGCTCATCTTCAGTATAAACCCTGCCTGTCTCCGCAAGAACAGTTCCTTTGTCATCCATCAGGATAGCTAAATCAGTTTCATTTATCCCTTTGCTGACTATGTTTCTTAATATCGACTCTGCACGGATATCCAAAGCAACGCATCCGGCATATCTACCATTTTTATAACAGAAGGGTGCTACACAGGTTATGACATCCCCGTGGCCAAATATATCCTTATAACGTTCGGTGAAAACCGGCCCGGAGTTCTCTTTACCAAGCTGATACCATTCGGTATCTTTATAATCATAATACTTTGTATTTGCAGCCCCCTGTTCAGTTGAGGACACATACTCATCATAGGAAAGCATTAAGCCTTCATCGGTAGCGATATACAGAGCTGTTATCTCGGAATGACGATCCGCAATGGATCTGCATATATCTTCTATATTTGCAAGATATTCAGCCTTTGCCTGATTTTTTTCATCATAATCCACGCTGCCATCACAAAGGGTAAGAAACATTGCATCATAGCCCAAGGGTATATTATCTCCCCACAAAACATTTCTCCTTGTGAATTGAGCCGGTTCAGAAAGAATCTCTTCAGCATATACAGCCAGATATTCCACATCTTCCATATAGATGTAAAATTTTTCGCCGGCAATTTTTGCTCTGTCAGAAACTGTGTTCTTAACATTATCACTAAAGGAATCCCGAAGAGCCGCTCTGCTTTTAGAATCCGCCTCCATGCCGAACTTAATACTGTCCTTTTCAGCCTCATTATGAACACTTCTAAGTGCGTATACACACACAATAGCCGAAAGCATAATGGCTGCCATGGAAACACACAGGGTCATACCCGTAAGTCTTCTTGCAAAGGCAGAATTGACATGTTTTCTTTTCCTGATATGGTCTTTCAGTCGGGTTCTGATACTTTTATGGTTCATGGTTCATTACCCTCCTGCTTTGTATCGCCGTTAAACTTAAAACAAAGCATGGTGAAATCATCAAACTGTGGTGCTTCTCCCACAAATTCACCGATACTCTTTTTCATAAATGACAGGATTTCCTCCGGAGCCTTATCTCTGACTTTGTTTAATGCCTCCGTCATCCTGTCGGTTCCAAACAGTTTTTCTTCCTTGTCAGTGGCTTCGGTAACACCGTCCGTGTACAGAAACAACTTACTTCCCTGTGTAAGCATAAATTCATACTGCTTAAATTCTATACCCTCCATACTGCCCAAAGGTATAGTATGTATATCTTTCATAAGAGAAAAGCTTTCATTCGGAAGCATTATCGCAGGATATTCGTGACCTGCGTTGCAGGCCTTTATGAGACCGGTCTTCAGATCAAGGATTCCGAGCCATGCTGTTACGAACATATCATCCCGGTTGTTTTCACAAAGGACCTTATTAACATAACTGAATACCTTTTCCGGAGAATCTTCAACATAGGTATGAGTTTTGATCAGAGTCTTTGTCACAGCCATATACAGGGAGGCCGGAACACCTTTACCCGAGACATCTGCCATGACCATCGCAAGATGACTGTCATCAACCAAAAAGAAGTCATAAAAGTCTCCGCCGACTTCCTTTGCCGGATCCATGGTTGCATAAATATCAAAATCATTTCTGTCAGGAAAAGCAGGAAAATCATTAGGCAAAAGACTTGTCTGGATGTCCCTTGCCATGGAAAGCTCTGCAGCTATACGCTCCTCCTTCACTGCAGCGAGTCTTATGGTTTCCATGTATTGCTGGATCGAGGCTGCCATGAGGTTAAATGCTCTTGCCAGATCACCTGTCTCATCCTTTGTATCGATCTCTGTTCTATGGGAAAGGTCACCCTCGGAGAATTTTTGAACATCCTCTTCAAGGCATCTGATAGGTCTGATCATATCCAATGACTGAATCGTGACAACTACGGCAGTCAGCAGAAGGAGTACCGAAAATATCACAAGGCAGTTATTGATAACATGCCTGATCGCATTATCAAAATTCTCCGATACAGTCTCAACACTGTTACCTATATCAGATCTGATTTCCTCAGCAGCTTTGGTAAATGCCTCCTTAGGTGCCTTTACAACAAATATCCAATTGGTATGTTCGATATAGGATGCTCCGATATAGCAGATTCCTTCAGGCTCCTCTGCAGTATATATTACCGTTTTCTTTTCAGGATTTTCATCCAGATGGCTTATCAGCTCATCAATACCGGCAAACTTCTTTTCCGGGTCATCCTGCTTCATGTTTTTGCACGCAAGTATCCCGCCTTTGGGTGTAACGATATATGCCTCCATATTGTCGGAAACATTACTGTTTACCAGTACGGAATACAGATCATCAGTATGTATATCTATACCTACACAGCCCGCAAAATCACCATTATTATCATAGAAGGGTATAGAACAGGTTGTAACACTGCCTTGTAAAAAGGTATTAACGTATCTTGAAATAAACGTAATCTCACCTTTGTCTTTCGCCAGTCTGTACCAGTCCCTCTCCCTGAATTCATAATACCTGTCATCGCCTTCGGCATCAGCAGCCAATTCGGCAAAATCATCATAGCTTATAAGTACGCCTCTTTTCGTACCTATGTAAAGATCCTTGTACTCCGGATTAACTTCCTTGAGAGGTCTGAATATCTTAACTATATTTGCTATTAATTCAGCCTCGTCCTTAACCTCACCTTCATAGACAACATCCTTATCCGCCAGAAGTTTGTATAAAGACAATTTACCTGCCATATCCATGGAAATATCCGGCACCTGCACAGGATTATAGCGTTCACTGTGTTTATAAATTTCTTTTATGAATGACTCAAGATAGTAGGCGTCATTCATATAGCTGTTTATGATTTCATTTACATAGACCATTTTTTCGCCCAGCTGATCTCCCACCTGATCCTCCAGGTCGGCTATCATTGCTTCCTCGCTTAAGTCAGCGGCACTATGGGCAAAATTCACACTGAGCCGTTCCGTGGAAGAATGGACTCTGTTTATGGCAAAAATACTGATAATGGAAGAAAATATCAAAGTAACAAATACAATCCCAATGACTGCATTGGACAGCTTAAAGAAAATGCTGCTTCTGTTTTTAGTTTTATAATCATCAGAAGCAGCATCTTTACTGTTCTTTTTGAAAATTACAAAATTTGAAAAATAGAAAATTAATATTAATAAAACAAATAAGATGAGTATTAATGTTACCGTCGGGATGCCGGTCATTGGTCCACCTCTTCTTTATACAGTCAGTCTTTTAACAGATCTATACTCTTAAGCATATTGCCTTCAAAATCATATATGCTGAATACGTCTCCATCTATTATAGCATAACTGTTTGGGTTTCCACCCTTTGGAATAGAAGTACTTCCCGGATTTAAATGATAGAAGGTAACTCCATCCTTTTCCATTTTCTCAGCATTGATGAGATGAGTATGTCCATGAAGAAGCACATCCCCGTCGGAAAGAGGCGGAAGGTTAACTTCATTAAAAACATGTCCGTGGGTCGCAAAGATTGTGTGCCCATTCAGAACCAATATGGCATAGTCCGCAAGAACCGGAAACTCAAGTACCATCTGATCGACTTCAGCTTCACAGTTCCCCCTCACCGCCCATATTTTGTTTTTCAACGGATTAAGCATTTCTATGACTTCCTTGGGCGCATAGTCCTTCGAAAGATCATTGCGGGGTCCGTGGTACAGGATGTCTCCGAGTATTATCAGGCGCTCCGCACCGCTTTTCTCATAGGCTTCCAGGGTTTTCCTGCACCAGTAGGAAGACCCGTGAATGTCGCTGGCAATGAAGTATTTCATTATTAACCTCTTCTATTTTTTGAAATGGTGTAATTAATCGTACCCGCTTGCGCTCCGCCTGGTCAGAAGCGGTATAGGGAAAACCGCTTCTGATCCCTTCGGGACAAGAGCTCCGCTCTTGCCATATCGGTCGGAGTTTTGCTGATGCAAAACTCCTCCCTCACATCCTTTCGGGCGCAGCAAATCCCAATGTTTCTATACATGTGTTGAGCACCTTCCAGGTGAGCATCAGGAGGCTCATATAGCCCTGCTTCTTTTTCTCATCAGGCTCGCTCAGGAACTTAACATCATGGTAGAAGCTATTGAAGGCATTTGACACTTCATAGATGTAAGAACAGATGCGGTGAGGCGCAAGCTCTCTCCAGGCACCGTTTATCTCATCCTGATATCTTGTAAGAAGAGTCTCCAGAGTGCGTCCGCTCTTATCTTCCACAGGAAGTATCTCAAAATCTACTGAATGTGAATTAATGTAATCCTTTACCGCTACCTCTTCTCTGATACCCTGCTCCTGCATGAATTTACGAATGATAGAGCTTATACGAACGATGGTATAAAGGATATATGGACCGGTATTTCCTTCAAACGAAGTAAATTTGTCAAGGTCAAAAATATAGTCCTTTGTAGCCTGATTGCTGAGATCACCGTACTTAAGAGCAGCAAGACCAACAAGTGTTGCAATCTTCTCAGCTTCCTCGGAGCTTATCTCATCGCCTCTTGATTCCTTTATTCTCTCAAGCACCTTTGAGTTGGTTTCTGCTATAAGCTTCTCAAGTCTGAGAACACCACCCTCACGTGTCTTAAAGGGCTTTCCGTCCTTACCGTTCATGGTACCGAAGCCAATAAACTTAAGCTCCTCTTCCGGTCTCACATAGCCTGCCTTACGGGCAACTCTGAAGAACTGTGTATAATGAAGTGACTGACGGCTGTCTGCAACGTAAATATACTCATCCGGCTTATAAAGCTTTTCACGCTCAATGATGGTGCCAAGATCTGATGTGGCATAGAGCGCACCACCATCGGATTTGCGGACCATGCATGGAGGAATCTCCTTAGGATCTTCAGGTTCATTTACATCCACAACAAGGGCACCCTGAGACTCATATGCAAGACCTTTATCAGTAAGGTCCTGAATAAGTCCCGGTATATACTGCTGGGCATCACTCTCGCCCTTCCAGAGATCAAAATGAACATCAAGGTTTCCATAGTTCTTCTTGAGATCAGCTACAGAAACTTCCATGATTCTCTTCCATACCTCACGGTACTTAGGGTCACCCTCCTGAAGCTTTACAGTTGCGGTATGAGCACGCTCCGCAAAATCCGGATTAACCAGTGTTCCGTCATCATTCTTTTCTTTCGCCTTGCCGGAAGCGAAAGGATATATCTCCTCAAGCTGTGCTATATCAAGTTCTTCATCAAGCTGTCCTCTGTCCTCAAGCTCAGCTATGATAAGTCCCATCTGAAGTCCCCAGTCACCGAGGTGAACGTCACCGATGACCTCATTTCCCTGCTGCTTAGCCATTCTCTTGATGGTTTCTCCGATAACGGCTGAACGAAGGTGCCCAACATGGAGAGGCTTTGCAACATTGGCTCCGCCGTAATCTACGATGATTTTCTTTCCCTCATGGGCGTCAAGTCCGAGATCCTCACGGAAGGTCATCTCGTTAAGGTATTTCTTAACCAGGTCCTCAGAGAGGTTAATGTTTATAAATCCCGGCATAACTGCTGAAACTTCAGAAAACATAAGGATATCATCTCTCTTCATATCCTTAAGCTTTTCTACAACTTCATTTGCGATATCAATAGGCTTCTTGTGGTACTGCTTGGCGCCGGCCATGGCTCCGTTACACTGATACTCGCAAAGGTCAGGACGATTGGAAATAGTAACCTTTCCAAGTTCTGAATCATAACCGCAAAGTGCAAAACCCGTTCTTACCGCATCTCCGATAACATTAAGTATGGTAGTCAATGTAAAACTCCTTTAATATACAAAAAATAGGAGAAAATGCCATTTGAATGCGCTTCGCGCAGGCATTTTCGTTTGATTTCGGCACTTCATGCCGAAACCAGCCTCGCCGGCTGGGCGGCATCCCCATTTCTTTGAAATGGGGATATATAAGAAAAAGGCTTCCTTTCGGGAAACCTTTCTCAAAAACGGAGATTTCTCCGTAAATCTTTATTTAACTAAGATCAGCCACGAGACTCGTACTGACCTGTCTGTGTTGATACGATAACCTTATCTCCGATATTGATGAAAAGAGGAACCTGGATATCAACACCTGTCTCAAGAGTTGCAGGCTTTGTAGCACCTGTAGCTGTATTGCCCTTTACACCCGGTTCTGTATGTGTAACCTCAAGAGTAACCTTAAGAGGTGGCTCTACTGCGAATACCTTGCCCTGATATGAATCAACACGAACTGTCTCGTTCTCCTTAACGAACTTCATGGAATCAGCGATCTCATCGTGTGAAAGAGCGATCTGCTCGAATGTCTCAGGATTCATGAAGTTGTACATCTCACCGTCATCATAGAGATACTGCATATCCTGTCTGTCGATGTGTGCTGGCGGGAACTTCTCTGTAGGACGGAATGTACGCTCTGTTACACCACCGTTGATAACATTTCTAAGCTTTGTTCTTACGAAAGCTGCTCCCTTACCCGGCTTAACGTGCTGGAACTCAATGATCTGAACAACCTGACCCTCGATCTCGAGTGTGACACCGTTTCTGAAATCACCTGCTGATACCATAAAATCCTCCTAAAATAATGAAACCACCGAATAATAACTATCCTGTTTTATCGAATTTTTATTAAATAATCGTGCTTTGTGGCTTCATGATAAGCCTCTCAGGGCGTTCGAGCTCACAAAATACTGATACATTCTAATATATATGTATAACTTTTGCAAGACTTTTCTAAACGTCGATTTGTTTTTGTCGTTTTGTTTTGCCGCCATATCGCCGTAAAAGAAAGTCCACTCTTTACATGTTTAACCGAAGGCTCACAAACTCTTTGATGAACTCACCCAGGCTGTACCAACACAGATTTATGAAAACTTATAAACTGTACGGCTTCTTGCGATCTCTCCGCCCTTTGCAACAGGCTGTGCAAATTCAGGAACATTTATTGCATTCGGGAAGTACTGGGTTTCCAGACACACACCGCCGCGATGAGGTATCTTCTCACCCTTTAATCCTGTCACATCACCCTTCAGGAAGTTTCCGGTATATACCTGAAGGCCCGGAAGTGATGTATAGACCTCCATATTGCGTCCGGTTGTATCGTCATGAAGCTCTGCTGCATAGTATACATCCATGTTTTCCTGAGAATACTTCTTACATACATCCTTATGTGAGAGAACATAATTATGGTCATAACCACCGGTATACTTCAGTTCATCGAAGTCAGCATCAATTCTGTATCCTATTTTGCATGAAGAACGGAAATCCATCGGAGTTCCTTCAACAGTACTGATATCACCCTCCGGAATAGATTCTTTTCCTCCCGGAGTGAAGCATTCAGCATCAACCTTGAGCATCTCTGAAAGAATAACTGACTCGTCACCAAGATTAAAGTAAGAATGATTTGTCGGATTAAACAATGTATCCACATCACTCTTTCCCTCATAATCGATGATCAGGGCATCATCCTCAGTGACAGTATATGTTACCAAAAGATGCATCTCACCCGGGAATCCCATATCACCATCAGGACTGTCGATTTCAAAAGTAACACTGTTATCAGTGACTGTGTTTATCTTCCAGTCACGAAAACATAAACAATCCTTACCGCTGTGGAGATTATTATTGCCGTCATTTTTCTCAAGTTCATAGGTCTTTCCATTTAATGTAAACTTTGCACCGCCTATTCTGTTGCCTACACGTGCCACACATGCCCCAAAATAGTATGGATTTGTTTCATATAACGATTTATCCTCATACCCAAGCACCAGATGTTTGCTGCTATTATCCTCATCATAAACGATATCTTCAATCGTTGCTCCGAGGCTCAAAACTTTAACTGTTACTTTAGTTCCTTTAATATAAACTCTTTCAACTTCTCTGCCTGATGGCAGTGTAAATTTCTCCTTTTTCATACTTTTCCCTCCAATAAATAAGGAACCCCCCTTTTCAGACGGTTCCCCAGAAACAAAACAAGATACTTCTCTATATCAATCAATCTATGCATGAAAAATCACGCTCAAAATCTTATATTGCCAGAGTCAATGTTTCGTTGTTAATGTATATTATTTCAATGCTTCCTTAACCTGCTCTGCGATACCAACAGCATCAAGCTTATACTTATGAAGCAGTTCCTTCGCCGGGCCTGATTCTCCGAATACATCCTGCATTCCGATCTTTGTTACCTTTACAGGGTACTTCTCAGAAAGAAACTCTGATACAGCAGACCCCAGACCTCCGATTACAGAATGCTCTTCTACTGTAAAAATCCTTCCTGTCTTTTTAGCAGCAGCGATTACAAGTTCCTCATCCAGCGGCTTTATAGTATGAATATTTATTACCTGAACGCTGATGTTTTCTTTTGAAAGCAGCTCTGCCGCATCCAGAGACTCAGAAACCTCGAGACCTGTAGCTATGATAGTGCAGTCACTTCCGTCACGAAGCTCTACACCCTTCCCAATCTCAAACTTATAATCAGGCTTATCATTGATAACAGGCACTGCCAGACGGCCAAAACGGAGATATACAGGGCCTTCATGCTCATATGCTGCAAAAACAGCGGCTCTTGCCTCAACAGCATCAGATGGGTTGATGATTGTCATGCCAGGGATTGCACGCATGAGAGCGATATCTTCGTTACACTGGTGTGTGGCTCCGTCCTCTCCTACTGAAATACCTGCATGAGTAGCACCGATCTTGACATTGAGCCTTGGATATCCGATGGAATTACGTACCTGCTCAAAAGCTCGTCCTGCTGCAAACATAGCAAAAGAGCTGATAAAAGGTACATATCCGCAAGTCGAAAGACCTGCTGCCATGGATGTCATGTTACACTCTGCGATACCGCAATCTATATGACGCTCAGGAAATTCCTTTTTAAACACGCCTGTTTTGGTGGCTGCTGCAAGATCCGCATCAAATACAATGACATTTTCATGCTGCTTACCAAGCTCAACCAAAACATTTCCATAACCATCTCTGGTAGCAACTCTCTTTACTTCTGACATAACGCTTCACCTGCTTTCTCCAATTCTTCCATGGCAATCTTGTACTCTTCATCATTAGGAGCTTTACCATGCCAACCAACCTGATTCTCCATATAGGATACGCCTTTACCCTTTAATGTCTTGGCAATGATAGCTGTTGGCATACCCTTGGTCTCTCTGGCTTCTTTAAATGCTGCGCGGAGCTCGTCAAAATCATTACCGTTTTCTACATTGATAACATGGAAATTGAAGGCTCTGAACTTCTCATCTATAGGATAAGGTGAACATACTTCACTCACAGCACCGTCGATCTGGAGATTGTTGTTATCCACAATTACAACCAGGTTATCCAGTTTTCTGTGACCTGCAAACATCGCAGCTTCCCAGATCTGTCCTTCCTGAATCTCACCATCTCCTGTTAATGCATACACGCGGTAATCCTTGTTTGAAAGCTTACCTGCAAGTGCCATACCAACAGCTGCTGAAACGCCCTGTCCCAGAGAGCCTGATGACATATCTACTCCCGGAATGTGCTTCATATCAGGATGTCCCTGCAGATAACTTCCGGTATGACGAAGTGTCAGAAGATCTTCAACCGGAAAATATCCTCTGTTTGCAAGTGCCGCATAGTATCCAGGAGCAGTATGTCCCTTTGAAAGAACAAATCTGTCTCTGTTCTCGTCTTTCGGATTCTCCGGATTTATATTCATCTCTTCAAAATAAAGAAATGTAAATATCTCTGCCGCAGAAAGTGATCCGCCCGGATGACCTGCCTTTGCACTATGTGTCGATGATACAATGCCTTTTCTGACATTCACAGCCATCTTCTGTAATTCTATATTTTCCATCTACATACCTTCCTTTTTAAATGTCATTGAGCCTTATCTCCTTTAAAAGCATGTTTGCAACTATTTCTCTATGATACACACACATAGAACAAATTGGCTACACATTTTCTCAAAAAAAAGAAAGGCTTTTACTCACCAAAAACTGCGATATAGTCTTTCTTGAATTTTTCGATGCCGGCATCAGTAAGCGGATGTTTTGTCATAGCTTCGATAACCTTGTAAGGAATGGTTGCGATATCAGCTCCGGCAAGAGCACAATCAGTTATATGTATCGGATTTCTGATTGATGCTGCAATTATCTCTGTTTCATATCCATAGATGTCAAAAACCTGTGCTATCTCACGGATGAGATCAACACCACGCACACTTATATCATCAAGACGGCCGAGGAATGGTGATACATATGTAGCTCCGGCATTGGCAGCAAGGATAGCCTGGTTAACATTGAAGATCAAAGTTACATTGGTTTTGATTCCTTCCTTAGAGAGAACATTGGTGGCCTTTAAGCCTTCAACGGTCATAGGAATCTTAACTACCATGTTAGGATGGATCTTGGCGATTTCACGGCCTTCTCTGATCATGCCCTCAGCATCTTCAGTTGTTGCCTTAACCTCACCACTGATAGGACCATCTACGATAGAGGTGATCTCACGGATTACTTCATTAAAATCACGTCCTTCCTTTGCGATAAGTGAAGGATTGGTAGTAACTCCGCAGATTACACCCATATCATTTGCTTTCTTTATTTCTTCAACATTAGCAGTATCAATAAAAAATTTCATAACTTCCTCCATTTGTTTTTAACGTCTCACCATAAATGAACGGCAGAACTCCTGCCACTCACTTATTATAACTTTAATTTGATGTTTTAAATCATTGAATGATCATTTATTTGAAAGGATTCTCTGTAGGATATGGCAGAGAAGCTGGCTGATTGTAGTTTAGATCCTCTACAGGTACGCCGATATACTTGAACAGATCATAGAGTGCACTTCCGTAATGTCCAAAAGCAACTGCACCGTGATGCGGATAGTTCTTCTCGATCAGAACGTGGCGATAGAATCTGCCCATCTCAGGTATTGCAAATACTGCAATACTTCCAAAGGAACGAGTAGCAACAGGAAGTATCTCACCTTCAGCAACATATGCACGGAGAAGTCCGTCTGAAGTACTCTGTAAACGATAGAATGTTATCTCACCCGGAGCGATGTCACCCTCAAGTGTACCATTTGTAACCTCTTCAGGAAGCGAACGAGCCATGATTTTCTGGTTTCTCATCTCACAGGAAGACATTTTCTTAGAGCAGGTATTGCCGCAGTGGAAGCCCATGAAGGTATCACTGTGCTTGTAGTCAAACTTGCCCTCTATGGATTCCTTGTACATATCCTTAGGCACGGAATTGTTTATATCAAGAAGTGTTACGATATCATCACTTATGCAGGTTCCGATAAACTCTGAAAGAGCTCCATAGATATCAACCTCACAGCTTACAGGAATGCCACGGCCTGTGAGACGACTGTTAACATAGCAAGGAACAAATCCGAACTGTGTCTGGAATGCCGGCCAGCATTTTCCTGCAATAGCTACATACTTGCGATATCCCTTATGTGCATCGATCCAGTCAAGAAGTGTAAGCTCATACTGAGCAAGCTTACGAAGGATTTCCGGCTTCTTGTTGCCTGTGCCGAGCTCCTCTTCCATATCCTTAACAACACTGTCGATTCTATCATCATCAGCATGCTTGTTAAAGGCTTCAAAGAGATCAAGCTCTGAATTTTCTTCAATTTCAACACCAAGATTGTAAAGCTGCTTGATAGGAGCGTTACATGCAAGGAAATTCTGTGGACGAGGTCCGAAAGAAATGATCTTCAGCTCAGAAAGGCCGATCATGGCCTTTGCGATAGGAACAAACTTGTGAATTTCCTCCGCAAGATCCTCAGCATCACCAACAGGATTTTCAGGGATAAATGCCTTGACATTTCTGAGTCTCAGATTGTAGCTTGCATTTAAGAGACCGCAATATGCATCTCCTCTTCCATCCTGTAAGGAATCCTGTGTTTCCTCAGCTGCTGCAAGGAAGATCTTTGGACCGTCAAAATGCTTTGCAAGAAGTGTTTCAGAAATTTCAGGTCCGAAATTTCCGAGATATACACAGAGGGCATTACAACCGGCCTTCTTGATGTCTTCAAGTGCCTCTACCATCTGTATCTCGCTCTCAACGATACAAACAGGGCACTCATAAATCTCCTTTGTGTCATACTTCTTGCCATATGCAGCTACAAGAGCCTTACGTCGCTCTACTGAAAGACTCTCAGGGAAACAGTCACGGCTTACAGCCACGATACCAACTTTTACTTCAGGTACATTTTCAAAACTCATATTATCTCCATTCCGCTGCCCATTAGGCAGCACTGACCAATATAATTTGATATTTGAAGTGAATCACAAGATCTTTGTCACTCACATTTTTTTACTTTTTCGACTCACTTAAAACAGTGTCATAAACGTGTGACGTATCAAATAAAGTACATCATACTATTCAGATACACTTACATATAATGTTCAAAGTTTCCCATATATATCCTTAAGTGCCGGATAGAGCTTACGGAAGCTCTGGTATCTTTCCTCATATTTCTTCACCAGTTCAGGCTCCGGTTCGCAGGTACTCTTTACTGATACAATGGCTGCTGCCGCATCCTCAACAGTTGCATATTTTCCATCAGCTACCATCGCAAGCATTGCGCCGCCCATGCCAGGGCCCTCCTCACAAGTCGGGATATCGATGCTGATGTTCAGGATATTGGCTATCATCTTCTGCCATAAAGGACTCTTAGCACCGCCGCCGCAGATCATGGAATGTTCAAGACTTATACCCGCTGACCTTGCAGCTTCATACATATCTCTTGTGGCAAATGCTACGCCCTCAAGAACTGCCTGAACCATATCCTCTCTTTTTGTATCAAGGCTCATTCCGACAAAGGCGCCTCTCGCCATCGGATCATTCCATGGACTTCTTTCACCCATAAGATACGGCAGGAAGTAAACATGGTTTTCACCAAGCTTAACTATATCTTTCTGTTCCTCAGCATACCTGTCGGTTTTCAGGATATTGTCCATCCACCATTTATTGCAGGAAGCTGCTGAAAGCATGCACCCCATGAGGTGATATTTTCCATCTGCATGGGCAAATGCATGAAGCGCATTGTTTGCATCAACCCTGAAACGATCCGATGTGATAAAGATGGTACCGCTGGTTCCGAGGGAAATGTTACACTTGTTCTTTCCAACGGTTCCTGTACCTACTGCTGCCGCTGCATTATCACCTGCACCTGCTGCAATTACCACATCATGCTTCATGCCGAGACTGCCTGCTATTTCAGATTTAAGATATCCTACTGCCTCGTAGCTCTCATAAAGCTTCGGAAGCATATCCTCTGTGATTCCGCATAGACGGAGCATATCCCCAGACCAGCATTTATGCTCAACATCTAAAAGAAGCATTCCTGAAGCATCAGAATAATCTGTGCAAAAGCTTCCTGACAGCTTATAAGCAAGATAATCCTTCGGAAGCATTATCTTTTTTATTTTTGCAAAAAGCTCAGGCTCGTTTTTCTTCATCCAGAGTATCTTTGGTGCAGTAAATCCTGCAAAAGCGATGTTTCCGGTATAACCGGAGATCACTTTCTTACCAACTTCATCATTTAAATATCTGACTTCCTCAACAGATCTGCCGTCATTCCAGAGAATCGCAGGTCTTATAACATTGTCATCTTCATCCAATGTAACCAGACCGTGCATTTGACCACCAAAACTGATACCACCAACCTCTTTGGCATCTACTACAGAAACCAGTTCTTTTAAACCATCAAGAGTCTGCCTGTACCAGTCCTCCGGATTCTGCTCACTCCATCCCGGATGAGGGAACGAGAGTCCATATTCTCTTGAAACAACATTCTCAATTTTGCCGTCTTCTCTCATGAGAAGGAGCTTTACTGCTGAGGTTCCAAGATCAATTCCTATATAATACATTAATCTCACCTACCCTTAAAAAAGTCTGTGTTCACAACAGAGTCTTTTGATTTTACAAAGCGCAAATCGATTTGCGTTTTTCATACGTGATTATTCTAGAAAAAACGCAAATTGACTTATATCATATATCTTTTATATTTATAAAAAATCTTTGAATGTTATTGAAAACCATATCGTGATGTAAGTGTAATTAATCGATATAGGATATTAACAAACTTAATTCCCTAAACATAAAAGAAAGGATAAGTCCTTTTCGACCTACCCTTTCTTAAAAAATCGTCATTATATTTTTCGTAGTATTCAGGCATTTTTATACAGAGTATAGCACCATGTTACGAATATATACTTTGCCTCTTCAGAACTTCAATACTGCTTTTAACCTTTCACAGCTCCGGCCATCATTCCCTTGACGAGCTTATCCTGCATGATGATAAAAAGCACTATCATCGGCATTACAGATAATGTAAGGCAAGCCATGATCATGGCTGTGTTGGAGGCATACTGACCCTGATAGTTCCAGAGAGCCAGCGGCAGTGTTCTGTTTTCATTGGACTGAGTCAATGTGAATGCAAATATAAATTCGTTCCAGATATTAACACCATTGTATATAGCCAATGTTGAAAGTCCTGGTGTAGACAATGGAAGTATGATCTGGAAAAATCTTCTGTACCTGCCGCATCCGTCCATGTCAGCTGCTTCCTCAAGTTCAATCGGGATACCTGCCATAAAACCTGTCAGGATAAAAACAGAGATTGGTGATGCAAATGCTACAGCTGTAGGTACCAGTGCCCAGATCGTGTCATAAAGCCCCATTCCTATAGTCATCTGAAATATAGGAATCATTGTAACGTGAATAGGAACAGACATGGCCGCAACTACCAGAAGATAGACCGTATTACGCATTTTGAAGTTCAGTCTGGAAAGTGAATATGCCGCACAGGCTGATATAAAAAGCAGTATAGCCAGAGAAATCACAAGAACAACAACCGAATTCCTGAAATATGTCCAGAAGTTTACATCTGTGATGACATCTATATAGTTCTGCACAAACAACTTCTCCGGGAGATGAAATGCACCATACATGATAGTTTCAAGCTTTTGTTTAAAGCCTGTCATCACCATGAAAAAGAAAGGAACCAGGCAGATGATAAACCAAAGTATTGCAAAGAGGATTGCTACTATCCATCCCGGAGTGCGGGTGACTTTATTTTTATCTTCGTCCATCAGAAATCCTCCTTCCTGTTCATAAGTCTCACCACAACTGAAGCAAAAATTGTTATTATCAGGAACATGCCTGCTGCAACGCAGGATCCATATCCCATGTTGAAATTGACAAAGGAATTTTTATACATATATGTTGCCATCAACTCTGTTGATGTACCAGGGCCTCCTCCGGTCATAACATATACAAGATCAAAATATTTTAAAGATCCGATCAGAGACATGATTATGGCACTCTTTATCGTAGGCACCAAAAGCGGCAATGCAATATTTAAAATATATTGCGGATGGGTTGCTCCATCGATGACTGCTGCTTCATAAACATCTCTGGAAATGCTTGAATACCCGGCAATGTAATAAACCATGTAAAATGGGATAAACTGCCAGCAGACAACTCCAATGACACCAAAAAGTGCAGTAGACTGATTTCCGAGTATATCAACTTTTTTCCCGCCCAGCATTTCGGAAAGCGATGAGATCAGTCCTCCGTTTGTTGCAAGGGCATATCTGAAAAGGTAACCAACTGCCACAGAGCTCATAAGCATTGGCAGAAACCATATGGTTTTGAAGATATTGAACCTTCTGCCGCCGGCATTCAGGAATGTTGCAAGCAGAATACCTATAGGCATCTGTATGACAAGAGACAGAAGCATTACCACCACATTGTTTTTGGCTGCCATCATGAAATTCTTGTCTCTGATCAGCTCGCCCCAGTTCTCCAGCCCTACGTACAGCCTGTTGGCAGATATTCCGTTCCATCTATAGAAGCTGTTGAAAAATGTTGCAACAATTGGATATAAAAGATATGCGATAAGTAAAATCAATACAGGAAGCAGAAAGACATATGCGCAAATAGTTATCGATCTTTGACGTCTTGCCGCCATGGAATTACTTTTAGTCAAGTTTTCCTTCTCCTTTCGCAGGTCTCCGCTCCGGCGGAACAATTTCCGCCAGAGTCTGACCACAAAATATTCTTTGGATTCCATAATTAATGATTTATCCTGATATTCCATACAGAGCCTACTCTTACTTATTCTCGGATATATACTTCTCCATGGCATCCTGCTGTTCCTGTGCTACTTCTTCTGCAGATTCAGAAAGATCAAACAACTTCTGGGAAGCAGATTTGTGAACATTAGCTACAGATGCAGGGAGGTACTGATCCCACCATAACTGTACTGACTTGGCATTATTGAGGATGCTCAGGATTTCCTTCCATACCTCTTCATCGGAGCTTGCCTTCCTGAGTGGAGGTACGTTACCGTTTTCAATATCAAGATTCATCCATTCATCTGTAGAGAAGTTTGTCACCATCTTGAAAGCTTCTTCAAGCTTCTCACCTTCACAGTTGAAGGATATGAACTGATCTCCCAGTGTACCTACAACCGCAGTCTGATCAACTGTAGAATCTGCTATTTCAGGGAATGCAAAGCACCCAAGGTTCTCATAGAAATCAGGGTTTTCACTCTTTATTGATGAAACCTGCCATGAACCATGAAGCATCATTCCGGCTCCCTGATATAAGAGAGCACGATCATCACCATTGTCAGGAGACATGGAGTTAACTCCATCAGGGAAGTAACCTTTTTCAACCCACTCACGGATCTTGTTGCCTGCAAAAATTGTTGCATCGTTTACCAGAGAACCTGTACCGTCAAAGGCAGCAGAAACGATTTCAGGTCCGCCATAACGTGTAACCAGATACATATAGTACATTGAGCCTGTCCACTGAGGCTGGTTTGCAAGAGCAAACGGTGTAACACCGTCCTGAACCATCTTATTGCAAAGAGCCTCAAGCTCATCCAGAGTCTTAGGTACTTCATAGCCCTTATCCGCCCACATCTTTTTGTCGTAGAAGAAAAGAGCCGCTGTATTGGCCTTAGTTGGTATTGCGTAAATCTTGCCATCTATTGTTGCCTGTGAAAGAGATGCCTCTGTGTAGCGATCACGAAGCCCGTACTTATCAACAAGTTCTGTAAGATCCTTGGCATAACCTGATTTCACATATTCAACAAGAGATCCGCCTGTCCAGTTAGAATATACATCGGGGCACTCTCCTGCACCCATAGCCACAAGAAGCTTTTCCTTATACTGATCGTTTACTGTTGCAACCTGTTCAATATGATATCCGCTCTCCTGGGAATTCTCATTGTTATACTTGTCAACAGCCCAGGTGAACAATGTCTTGTCCGGCTCATCTGTGGCTATATTCCAGAAGGTTATATTTTCACCTTTTCCGCCGGAAGCAGGTGCTGAAACAGCCGCACCATCAGCGCCCTTAGGCGCAGGGGTCGCTTTACTGCCGCCGCAGCCTCCCAAAATCCCTGCCACCAACATTGAACCTGTAAGAAGCATTGTCAATACATGTTTTTTCATAAATCTGGTTCCTCCTTCATCAGAACAAATTTCCGAGGTATTCACACCTTTTGTACCTCTAATTCTAAAAAAAACATGAATTGACTTATATCAGATATCTGTTATATTTATAAAAAATCTTTGAAAAATACTGATTCATTTTGGAGGATATTATGAACTACGGTTATATCCTTGAATATACCTCAAAATCTCTTTATACATCGATACGCGTGTATGATCACAGTAACAATCTTGTGAAGAATTTAAACAAAGATCCTGACATCGAGATTGGGGATCTCAGCGATTTTCTCATGTCCTCTCCTCTTATCAGCAAGGATCACAGAGACATGCCGCTCCTTTTTCTTGTAAATGCCAGGCTTGTATATGCCTACGTCATCACAAAGGCCTATCAGTTTTTAATTGGGCCGCTTATACTTACTTCCCCTGCTATGTCTTTTATAAACAAAATAGAATACGATGCCCATAATCTTGATGCCTGTTTAAAACAGATTCCGGCGACCACCCCGGACATTCTGGCAGAGCACTGTGCACTTCTATTTAATGTTGACCGTTCCGGAGAAAATGACGATGCATATATAGAGCCTTCCAAAATCCTCTTTGCCAACTGTCTGTCACAAAACAGGCACGATGATACACTCACCTCCCTCACAAAAACTATGTTTGACCACATAGAAAACAACTTTGCCCACAATCCTTATAATCATGAGAAGCTGGAAACCACCTATATCAAAAACGGAGATGTTGAAAACCTGAAGACCCTGCTGTATGAGCGTTTCCCCGGACGTTACGGCAAGCTTTCAAAGGATCCTATACGACAGGAGATATATCTTTCCATCGTAGCTATAACTGTTGCATGCCGTGCGTCTATTGCTGCAGGCCTGCACCCGGAAATTGCCTTTTCTCTCAGTGATGTTTCCATACAAAGAATTGATAACTGTAAGGATCCTGTGGAGATGCTGCAATGCACCAGAGAAGCCGAACTTCATTATGCTAAGCTGGTACGTGACCTGAAGCAGGAAAAAGCCACATCTCTTTCAGTGGCTGATGAAAATGTCCACATCTCCCACTGCAAGGATTATATCTTCAGTCACCTCCACGGAAAGATCACTGTTTCTCAGATAGCAGATGCAGTAGGACTTGACGAGAATTATCTCTCCGCACTGTTCAAACGTCATATGCATGTCACACTGAAGGCTTATATACTTGAGGAAAAGATCAAACTCATCAAAAACCTATTAACTTACTCCTCCTATACCTTTACAGAAATCTCGGCTTATCTTGGTTTTGCCTCACAGAGCCATATGGGAATGGAATTTAAAAAAATAACAGGCATGACCTTAAGGCAGTACAGAACCCGCTACTTAAATGATGATTTCGTCAAAGAGTCCATGAATCTGGAGTTGATGGAGAATGATGAAAAATGAATATTGATGTGAGTGTCAACACACATATTCCTGTGCAAAACGACTACGTTATTCGTGTTCGGGCGGGTCATAAAGTCTCAAATCAACGTGCAAGCACGTGATTTGGCACTTTTGACCCTTACATCAAAACATGCTAACATAAAACCTGCCCCTGCCGGTATAAACAAAAAGCTTATCTTTTTGATCATACCAACAGGGGCAGGTTTATATCTATCTTTGTTTGAATACCAGTCTCACATATTCCCCACTCCCGATCTGCAAAAGCACCTTACGTACTCTATGGGAAACCAGCTCATAAGAATTCTCTTCGCAAAGGGCTGGTGCTATATGCCGGATTCCGGAGGACATTCCGGAGAAATCTGCAACTTAACCTGTGGGGATGTCATTAAGTTTTACTGCTTCTGAAACAGTTGTTTTTTGATCTGTGATGTATGAGCAAAAGGTCCTGCAATAGGGCAGACTTCTCTATGGTCGCCGAAATAGTCTTCATTGAACACTATCTCACTGCCATCCGGATTTTCAAACCTCATTTCAGGTTCAAAGGCCTGTCCCAGAGTCTTTGTAGAGATGGTCTTTTCAGGTCGGTCAGGAAGTATGTCATAAAGATTTGTTACAAGTACAGGTTCTTCCGGACTGCCGCCCAAAGACAACTCTACCTTATGAATATCATCCACATAAGCATCCTTCTCCATATCTCCGCTCTTTGCACCGTTGAAGTAGACATTACCGGAAGCATCTACAGGGAAGTGCTCATAATACTTATCCTTTGCACCTTCATCAGAGAATTTCCATGGACCGAAGTTTTTCAGATATTCTTCTGTTGTAGGATATCCGTCATAAACAGAAAGACCACATACAAAATTGTATTCCTTCTCTTCCTTTATTTCCTTAACATAATCTTTATAATCCTGCAGGATGTTCTGCTGTACAAAAATATTGTTGTAGAAACGCATGTCACCATGATTAAAGGTCATAAATCCTGCCACATCTGTCTCATGAGGCACGTGATATGGTGTATAACGTGGTGTAGGAAGATATGCACCGCCATTCTCTACGCCGGCATCAACATAGGTGATAGCACCGCCTATCAGATTATGTACGCAGGCTATACCCTGGGCACTTATACGCATTGATAAAGGAGATAAGAACAGATTATTGTCGAGAAGAGTCGGACCGTGAGATACCTCTACCCAGATATCCTCTCCAAGGCCCAGAAGACTTGTGATCCTGATGCCCTTAGGAGGAGTATTGTCATGGAACAGATTCTGGGAAACTCTTGTACCCTGAGCCTGCCAGTCGAGCCACATACCTCTTGTGCAGTGGTGTATATGATTTCTTCTGAATATCACATCAATTGCGGCATGCATCTTGATACCGCCGATCTCAGCACCGGCGAGATCCTGCTTGTTGTTGATGTTATGGATATGATTGTCCTCGATGATGGAGAAAACTCCGCCCATATGACCTACGATACCGGTCTGACCGCAGTGGTGTATATGACAGCGTCGGATAATGTGAGAACCTACTGTTTCCTTGGACCAGCCTTCATTTATTGCCTGCATTACACAGTCTCTCTGAGTCTGTGTACCGTCCTTAAGTCCGAAACGTGTCCACTTGTTTTCATCCTCAGGCTGCAGATACTTTCCAAGGCTGATACCGGAGCATCTGGAATCACTGATTTCGCAATCCTCTATGATCCAACCCTTTGACCAGTGAGGGCCGACCATTCCATCCTGATATGCAGTAGGTGGTGCCCAGGTGGTTGCTGCCTGCTTTATGGTAAATCCTGATACTGTGATATAACCAATGCCCTCTCTTGATGGCATAAAGCAGTTCCTGCGTACATTGAACTCCATGTTGTGCTTTGCAGGATCGTCTCCGATATTAACATAAATAAGAGTAGTATCCCCATCCTGTTCTGTATACCACTTACGTATAGAAACCTCTTTAGGCTCCCAGGACATAGGCGCCGGTTCAGGATTCAGAACTTCTTCCTTCTTCATGACTTCGTAGAGCTGTACACCATCTACATATACTTCCCCGGTATGTACAGGAAGCTCAGCAAAGTACCAGTCTCCCTTTACAACTGTGGTATAAGGGTTGTAATCCCCGAAGAGTCCGTTTCCGATGTGAGCCACATAGGTATTGCCTTCGTAATGCTCCCATCCTGTAAGCATTTCCGCTCCGGTTATAACTGCACCGCCCTTAACTTCTGAACGGTAAGTAATACGGCTGTCCGGTGTTCCTGCATTGGCAGGATCTACATACTCACGATATACTCCCGGAGAAACGATAACCTCATCACCGGGTTTTGCAATTTTTGCAGCTTCTGAAATCTTCTTGAAAGGTCTCTCTTTTGTACCGTCACCGCTTCGAAACGCTTTCTCTGATACATAATATATCATCTTGTTTTTTCCTTTCTCTTTCGTTCTTTTCTTCTTCCAGTTCTCCGAAAACCGGCAGATAAAACAATGCATTCAGATATCCCGGCAGAGCAAGTCCGAACAACAGGCACAGCGGCATAAGGGGGATAAAACGGAAACATACAATCGGTATGATCCACATCATTGCCATGGAAATCGTTCTGGGAAACCGTGCTGCACTTATAAACAGCGAAAGCTGTAAAACTTCTGTTACGGTCAACCTGAACCTGGCCAATATCGGAAACACCCATAGGAAAATGAAAAAAGACAAAAACCCAGCTATGCCCACGGGTACTATGACCCACAAAGGCAAAACCCCCGGAAACAGGATACATAAAATCATGTCAGCCATCACTCCCACAAGAAGAGGAGCAAAACAAGCCCAAATCAACATACCCTGCTTTATATTTTCACGAAAAGACGCTATAAAAGCTTTCACCATATATCCGTCTTCTTTTCTTAATATCTTTTGCAGACAATCATGCATGGCTGCAAAAGAAGCTCCTGCCGTAATTACCGGCAGACTAAACAAAACGGTCAGACAATTAATAACCATCAGCTGCGTTATCACTGTAAAAAGGTTCATGATAACGTTTTTGTCATTGTCAAAATGCTTTAGTTCCATACTAAATCACACTCCATCTATGATTTAGCTGTATTATATTTTCTTTACCCTCGTTAAAAATATAAAGTATCCAACTATTTTATAAAGAATCTTTTTATTTGATTATTCTACTCCACCCATCCCGGGATCAAACATGAATTCTCGATCCTCCCAAAGAAGCATGGAGGATTCCCTCCGTCAGTCCGGTTTTCTCCCTCAGTTTTCTTGCGAAGAAATATGCGCTTTCAGATTATTTGAAGTTCAATTCCGGGTTTTTACAGGCGTCCTGATAAAGCCGGCACAAAGCTTTTTTTCGTAAACATTGCAGCACTAACTGATTTAGTTTTCATTTATAACAATAAAAAGCGTCGAAACCGAACATCATTGTTCCAACATTTCAGCCGGTGGACCACTAACTCCGTCCCCATGGTCCATCGGCTGAAATGTTACTGATTGTTTCGATTTCGACGTCTTATACTCTATCAGTAGTGTACAACATCACTTTCTGCGATTATTTTTTCTATTACCGGCCTTGCTTCATCACTGACAAAGAAGTTATAGGTTGTTTCAGGAACAAGTGCCTTCATGGTCTCCATATCTCCATCATGTATAGCCTGTCTTACTGTGGATGCTGAGATCGGTTTTCCTTCTGACTCTTTTCTCGGGATTATATGACATTCAACTCCGTTTTTAGGAAGTGCTTCTGCCATGATATCGTTGTAAATTCCTGTAACAAGAGAGGTCGGCTCATCACCTACATATCTTTTGTTGATGTGAAGTCTTCCGGAAATACCGGCAAATACCTGAAGATCGATACCGGCCTGACTCTTTATGACCGCATTATCTCCCTTCTGGAAATACGCAGGAAAGGTTGCCGAGCTTATGATATAGGAACCTGAATCATGATATATGATGTTTTTGAATCCGGATGTTCCCTCCTCGATCAGTTTCTTTCTTACAGAAAACGGAACCAGACTCGCATCTTCGGAAACCATAAACAGATGAAGTATATCACAGCCCTCCGTCGCCTTTTCCACAAGATACTGATGCCCAAGTGTAAAAGGATTGGCATTCATAACTATCGCTCCTATTCTGAGATCATTATCTGAAGCACTTGCTGACAAAGAATCAGAAGAGTCAGTACCGGAAGCTGTATCATCCTCCAATAAAGAACGATACTTTCTGGATTCATCAGAATCTGTTTCCTTCAGCTGCTCCACAGACTCTTTCCGAAGCCTCTCAAGATAATCCGTAAAACCGGTTCTTTTGTTTTCCATGAATACTATGTTAGCTTCTTCCATACGGGCAATCTCTCTGAAACCGAGGCTCTGAAAAAACTGTGAGGTATTGCACTTAGTATATAGAAACAGATGATAGTTGCCTCTACCGTACTGATACTCGATAAGATGTGACACGATGTCGTTCATCAGGGCTTCTCCCTGATGATCGGAGCTCACTGCCATGCATCTTAATGTATTTCCGAAGCAGCTACCGGTGGCGATGACATTGTAATCATCATCGAGCATTGCCGCTGTGTAATCAAGGTGGGCATCCAGATGTATGCCTTCCCGCTCCAGCAGCTGTTCAACCTGTTCCATCATATAACGGTCACGGGGACCTACTGAAGATATTGGATAATTTGCTTCTGACATGTTTTGTAATTCCTTTTTTATTAAATAGTTTAGTTGGCCGTACCCGCTGCGCTCCGCAAGGTCAAGTTCGACCTAAGGAGGGCCGAACTTGATCCCTTCGGGAATATATCCTCGTTTCTCCAAACGAGGATGCCATCCAGCCGGCGAGGCTGGTTTCGACCTCGTCGAAATCAAACGAAAATGCCTGCGCAAAGCGCATCTCAATGGCATTTTCTCCTATCCCCATGTCGGTGGTCGTTTTGCCGATGCAAAACTCCTCCACTCTTAAAAACGATGTCCACCACCGCCGCCGTGGTGTCCGCCTCCGCCGCCACCGCCGCTGTGATGGCCGCCTCCGCCGCCGGAGTGTCCGCCTCCGCCGCTGGAGGATGGCGGGATGTATCTCTTTGTCTGTCTCAGGAACGATTCCACACTGGCGCCCAGAATGAAGCTGTTCACTGCATGTACCAGAACCTCATCGCTCTTGATTTCTCTCTTGTAGGCTCTTCTTGAAAATGCCAGAAGGCCGTAGTTTATAAGAAGTGCAAGGATTATAGCGAGAACAGCATTGCTGGTGTACTTCATGGGCTGGGCAATGCGTCCGCCTTCCAGTACCTTCTGTATCTGTTCAAAAACCAGGGAAGCACATCCATAATAATCGCCCTTACCTGCAAGTCTGTAGGCATTATCCGTAATGGTCTCTGCCCTGTCGCTATTTACAATACTGTAGACTTCTCCGTCGCTGTGTATGAATATCTCTCTGTCTGCCATGTCGATCATGAACATGGTTCCGCTGTCCCAGTCAAAGAGCTCCTGATATCTTTCCTCAGTATAGTAGGAGGTATAGTTCGAGTGGGCTTCTTCATTGGTAACGAAGGCAGCATTACCGTATTCCGTAATGCCAGTCATTTTACCCACAAGGTCATATTCCTCATCGTCTGTTAGGAGGTCCGCAGCGTCATCAATGTAAACCACATATTGTGTCTCGGGGTTTGTATATTTCACTTCTCCCGCAAGACTTTCCGATGCAAATATGAATATCAGCAGAAGCATACCGAAAACAGCTCTCACAAAAGCCGAGAAGCGGTTGTTCCTTATAGCCACTTCATTTGCTTTATACTGTTTCATAAAGTTTCTCAGGGTGAAATCAGTAAGTAACAATCCCAAAAGCTTTGATTTATTTTTAAGCATGAATGTTACCTCCTTCCCTGTCAAAGTACTCCGGTATGGGATGCGTGGACAGGATATTGTATTTCTTGATTATTCCTGTAATGGTATAAACTATTCCTGCAAAAGCCACGGTACTTGCTGCATAAAAAATTATATCTTCAACAGGATTCCATAAAAGCACCACAACCGATATCACAAGTCCGGCTATAACTCCCGCCATCTCTGTGTAGCTGTATTTTTTAGCTGCCTTCTTGTCTCCGGCAGCCTTCGCCTTGGAAGCCTTTTTGCTGTCAGTCATATAGATAATGAGTACAATGATTCCAATGACAAAAAGGATACCCACAACTATAAACCAATACTCCATCACTACGAATATTACACCCAGGACTACTTCAAGTCCCCAGTACGCCATGACCAGATATCCGATGATGGTACCGCAGCCTCCCGTCTGAAGCTCCTTCTTACCACCTGTTTTGTTCTTGAACTCTTTGTAGGCATTGGACTCCACCTTTGAGCCGTCCTTAAAGACTCCCCTGCATCTTGCGGCAACATAACCCTGGTCTTCCGTAGGGTCCTCCTGCTTCTCAATCTTGTCTATTTCTTTCAGATACAGGATTCCTGTCACCATCGCCATGATAAGTGAGAAAATAAGCACTGATTTCGGCGTGATGGTAAACTGCAGGTTAAGGAGGATAAAGATAGGGATGGCCATCAGAAATGAGGCAATGTAGAAGGACTTGAAATCCACCGGGATATCCGCGGAGATTTTTCCCGTAACACCATTCATAACCGAATAACATACACGGTCTCCCTTCCTGTAGGTCAGGAACCAGACCGGAAGCATCGCTTCCTTTTCCCCGTTGTACTTAAGATTAACCACTTCCTCTGCTTTGATGACACCAGAACCCAGATTGTCTCTGTCAAAGCCCTTCTTTTTGCATTCCCGATCGATCATATCGAAGGTATGCTGCAAAACGTAAACCTCCGCATCATCCCTGTAGACATCTGAAGGCACATCCGGGACATCCGCATAGAAACCGCACAGGAAGGATGGTGTAAATTCCACCATATCTTTGGCACTGTAAGGTGCTATCACGTCTGCGATATGGTCATCAAAAGAGCTGGAGGCATCGAAGGCAATTCCGTCAAATAAACCATTAACATCCATGGTGAGATTGTACTTGTCCGTAATCTCGTACCTGCCCTCCATCCTGGACTTGGAAACCGGTACCACTGCCTGAGGCCCAACAGAAAAACCATATACCCAGTATGGCATGTAAATGCCTACAAATCCGGATAAAGCCTCCGGGTCTGTAAGCTCCTTAGGAGCATAAATCGCCCCCTTCATCCTCTTCACGAACTTATCCTTGCAGGCAGCTTTATCAATTTTAAAGGGAATGATCTTCTCCGGTCTTCTCTCGTTACTGATCCTTGAGGAGAACACCGCCGGCTGTCCGCAGTAGCTGCAGAATCCCGCCGCACTCAGATTGGTACTTGATATTTCCGCCCCGCAGCTCTTACAGGAAAATATGGTCATCTTCATGACACGCCCATTTTTTCCGTTTCCTGCTTCCCCTGAGGCTTCTATACCCGAAGCCTCGGCCGGCTCTGTACTCTTTGAGGCTTCTGCATCCGAAGCCTTGTCCGGCTCTGCACTCTTTGAAGCTCCTGTTTCAGAAACTGCACCGGAATCTGCACTCTCTCCGGTGTAATCACCCACGCCTGACTCTTCTGGATGTACTTCAACCGTGCGCTCTTCAGCATCCTGTTCCTTTTCGACGGAATAAGGGTCATATGTGGTATCACAATGCTCACATTTAAGCATCTGTGAAGGTATGTCAAATCTCAGATCTCCACCGCAATTCGGGCACTCATACATAACTAATCCCCTCCAGCTTTAATAGTAATATGGTTACAGCAAGAATATCCGCCGCCCCGCCGGGACTTATATTCTTCTCAATACATTTTACATTAAGTTCCTCAATTGCCGAAAGTCCTTCTTCACTGAAAGCCGCTCCCAGCTTAACGATTTTGTCGCTTTCCGCCCTTAGCCATTCCATTTCTTCATAAGAGCTCCTGGTGAGAACATTGGTATCCCTGAGCTCCGACATGATGGCCATGAGGGTGCTAATGTTTACGGCATTTTCATAATGCTCATCCCGCATGTTTCCTTCATCTTCAAGGAGGTCGGTTCTCAATGCCGCAACCCCGGCAATCTCACTTTGAAGTTTCATGTCCCCGGAAATATTCATAAACTTTCTCATGGCAGGTATGCCTATATCCCGGATGATAGGAAAGCCCTCCATGGCCTGACCCCGGATACCTTTTTCTCCGTATTTATGGTAAAGCTTTTCGCCATGGGATTTCGGCTCACGTTTTTCCATCTCTTTGAAATCTCTCTCAAGAATCCGGGCTGACATACACTTTCCGGTCTCGAGGATCTCAGATATATCAAAAAGCCTTTTAGCTGTATCTGATTTATCATCTCTGAGGATTTTTTCTGTTCCTGATTCATCATCTCTGACAGTTTTATCTTTCACGAAAAAGCTTCTTTCATCAGGCTCTGTCTCATTATCACATGCTTCATGGAATAACCTTCTCCCTGCATTTATGCCTGCTGCGGCAAGAAGTATCCCCATAGTAAAAATCATACCTTTATGGGTGTTGACATTACCCGTGGCAGCATACATTGCTTTTTCCGCCTCAATTCCGGTTTTTCTAATATTTAAGAAAACCAATTCTTCGTCTGTGATTATTTCAGCACCTGAGTCAACCAAACCTGAATGAGTTTTTGTTTTAATATCATCCGGGTTCCCGAAAATAACGGGATCTGATTTTTCACAGCATTGATGATTCAGTCCCTGCCTGAACATTTCTACAAGATAAGGCGTTATAGCTTCAGTGCTGGCCAGAAACGTCTCAAAGGTCATATCCTTGTGGGCGCCTGTATCTCTTCTGTCCACAAGCCCGGGCTTGGGGGTTGCATAAACCTCCCCAAGCAGAGCATTACGCACATACCATCCGACTAGCTCCCCTAGCTCTTTATAGTTTTTAGCTTCATTATCATTGCCATGTTGCATATCAGTATCATCCCAGCTTTTACAGTCCTTAACAAAGTTCATATATACAATCTTACACTTGTAAATAGAATCAGATTATTTTTTTCACTCATGAACTTTTGCATTCCTGATAATCCTTTTTATCTCTTCTACCATTTCACTGACCTTGTGGGACCTGTTCCTTGCGCAAAAATGGGCTTCTTCCTCACACATAAGACACTTTCTGGGACCCATTCCAAACTCCTCACGGCTGACCTTTGTCCCGTCGGTTTTTATCACATCAATGTCATAAATACGGCCAAGCCTGTCCACCTCTTCTATCTCACACATGGCTTTCTTAATATTTACAGAGTTACTGTCGACAGAAGCATAAAAAACATATCCGGTTACGTATTCCTCTGTTTCCTCATACACGATTCTTAAGTCATGCTCCAGAAGTTTATTTTTAATCCTGATGACTCCTTCATGGAATGCCCACGAAAAATCCTCTGACACTTTGTGGGGGCCGGGAACATTGAGCATAAAACATATTACGGGAAATCCGGTTTTTTCTATGATACTTCTCTGCATTTCAACTCTGTGATCCCTTGCTTCCATCATTTCAGGTACAGTAACCTCATGATCATAATCCAGTATTTCCGGCATTTTCCATCCTCCTAAGCCACACCTTTTTCTTACATTCCGCATTCCCGGACCTTAAGCCCGTCCTTAAGTGTTCCATGTGGGGCGTATCATGAATTCTATATTCCACCTTTTTGTAAACACAGGAGAAATATAGAATTCATAACACTTAGTATCATTATACAAAATAAAGACGTTGTGATGTATCCCTAAGACCATCACAACGTCACTTTTATTAATGTATAGTTTTATAACCTATTCTTCAAATATCAGTCCTTAAACTCAAAAGGCTTGATCTCTCGAACAACATCCATGATGGTTCCGTCACGGCCCTCGATGATACCTACTACACGGTCACCGAACTGAACCTTCTCAGGCTCGCCTGTGATGCTGTAAGCAATGTCTCTGAGCTCTTCGATAGTCTTGATAGGAAGTCCCTTATCCTTTGTAGCTTCGATAAGGTCTGTTCTTCTTGGATTGATTGCGATACCGTAATCGGTAACAACAACGTCAACGTCCTCACCCGGAGTTGTAACAGTTGTACAATCGGTGCAGATTGTAGGAATTCTTCCCTGCATGATAGGTGCGATAACGATTGTGCACTTAGCACCGGCAGCTGTATCAGGATGTCCGCCCTGGGCACCTGTGATAACACCGTCAGAACCTACTACTACGTTACAGTTGAAGTGTGTATCAACCTCAAGAGATGCAAGGATAACGAAGTCAAGCTTGTTAACATAAGCACCCTTGTTGAAAGGATCTGCATACTCACTTGCTGTGATGTAGTGATGGTTAGGATTTGTTGCAACGGACTTGATAGCGTCCTGATCGAAATCCTGTGTATCTACAAGAGTCTTGATAAGACCTTCCTCAAGAAGATCACACATTGGCTTAGCGATACCGCCTACACCGAAGGACATGTGAATGTTCTTCTCTCTCATGATCTCAGCAAGGAACTTAGTGGAAGCGATAGAAGCTCCGCCGACACCTGTCTGATATGAGAAGCCTTCCTTGAAGTAAGGAGTAGCCACTACGAAATCTGTGCAGTACTTAGCCATGAGAAGCTTTCTCTGATCTGTTGTAGGCTTTGCAGCACCTGTAGCAATCTTTGTAGGATCACCGATCTCATCAACCTTAACTACATAATCAACATAGGTCTGAGTGATCTGTGCAGGAAGGTTAGGGAACGGTACAAGTGTATCTGTGATAGCAACTACACGGTCAGCATACATAGCATCTGCAGCTGCGTATGAAAGAACACCACAGTCAGCCTTACCGCCGTTAGCATTGAGGTTACCGTACTCATCGGCTGTAGGAGCACCGATAAATGCTATATCGATATGTGTCTCACCGCTCTCGATAGCTCTTGAACGGGCACCGTGTGAACGCATGATAGCAAGACCCTTAAGTCTTCCCTCAGAAATTGCCTTACCGATCTGTCCGCGAACACCTGATGACTGGATCTCTGTGATGGTTCCGTCATCAAGCATATATACTATAGGATCATTCTGGCTTCCAAGTGATGAAGCACAAACGGTGATGTTCTTGATACCCATGTTATGAACTTCTTCCATAACCATATTGAGAACCTTATCACCGTTACGGAAATGATGATGGAATGAAAGTGTCATGCCATCCTTGATTCCGCACTTAACCAGTACGTCATGAATGCTGTCAACAAGCTTTGTTCCGTTTGAATTGATAACGCACTTTACTTTATGTGAAGCTGTCTGATACTCATAGCCGTCGAAATGATGAGTACCCTGGAATACTTCTTTACCTGTTGCCTTTAAGATTTCATCAGGTATATCTCTACCAACTGCATTAATCATAATTACAGATCCCCCTTATAAACTCCGGCAGCCTTTGCAAGCATGATGTTTCTCTTAGCACCATCATAGAAAGCGATGTCGATCATCTTTCCGTCAACAGTGAATACACCGATGCCCTTAGCTTTCTTGTCATCGATTTCCTTGATAACCTTCTCTGAGAAGATGATCTCCTTCTGAGTAGGGGTATAAATATCATGAACTATGTCGATCTGACGTGGGTTGATACATGACTTTCCGTCAAATCCCATATCATGGATCATCTGAACTTCCTTACGGAAACCTTCCATATCGTCAAGATTGGTCCAAACTGTATCGAAACACTGAACACCTGCTGCACGAGCCGCGATGATCATCTGCTGACGGGCACCCATGAGCTCTACACCTGTTCCGGTGATACGTGTCTGAAGATCCTTTGTATAGTCACCACCTGAAAGAGCTACACCGATCATACGGTCTGATGAAGTACATACTTCATAAGCATTCATAACGCCCTTGCAGGACTCGAGAGCTGACATGATAAGAGTTGATCCCGGCTCACGGTTGAACTCTTCCTCAGCTGCAACGATCTTTTCCTCTACGGCACGAACCATAGCTGCATCCTCAGTCTTAGGGATACGGATAACATCAGCTCCGCCTGCTACGCAGACACGGATATCCTCTTCCCAAAGATCTGTATCGAGTCCGTTGATACGAACTACTCTCTCTGATCCTCTGTAATCAATGGTCTTAAGAGCGTGATAAAGAGAAAATCTTGCTGTATCCTTTGCAGTAACAGCTACGGCATCCTCAAGGTCAAGCATGAGGGAGTCAATCTTGTAAATGTACGGATCCTTGATAAGTGAAGGCTTCTGTGCATTCAGGAACATCATGGATCTTCTTAATCTTTTCTTGTTAGGATTCTCGATCATCTGATTGCACCTCCCCATGGTAAATCTTTGT